>NZ_LUAZ01000045.1:0-33654 GCF_001647255.1 Cellulosimicrobium sp. I38E | reverse complement strand
CCACCCGCCCGCCCCGTTGCCGAACACGACCTGGCACGCGGTCGAACACGACATGGGGGTCGTTATCCACGGGATATCGACCCTCATGTCGTGTTCGGCGGGAGGGGGTAGCGTCGCCGCATGACGACGAAGCTCGACGACGCGTCCTGGCACTCCGAGGGCCTGGGCTACCCACCCGAGGCAGGGCCCGCGGCGGGCGCGACGCACATCGGCATGTTCCTCGCGTGGGCGGTGCTCGGCGGGCACGTCTCCGAGCAGATCGCCGAGGACGCCGCTGACGACCTCGCCGCGCTGCGCGAGCGGAGGACGACGCCCGGCGCGTTCGTGCTCGCCGCGTGCGACGGCAGGCTCGTCGACGAGGACCTCGACGACGTCGGCGCAGCGTTCGCGAGCGCGTACTACACCGGTGACGAGGAGGACGAGGACGACGGCGGCCTCTACCTGGAGGACTACGTCGACGCGGTGAGCCCGGGCGACGGCGAGCCCGAGGACGTGTACCGCGTGCCGGACACGTGGGAGACGTACGACCTCGTCGGCCCGCTGATCGACGCCCGCTTCTCGCAGTGGGACGACGAGGGCCGCCCGACGGTCCTGCGGCACCGCGCCTGAGCCGGCCCGCCATGACAGAGCCCACGCCCGTCACCCGGTTCGCGGCGGTGCTGCGCGCCGACAACCCGGGCCCGATGACGCTCGACGGCACGCGCTCGTACGTGCTGCGCGCGCCCGGGTCGGCGACGCGCGTCGTCGTGGACCCGGGGCCCGACGACGCGGCGCACCTCGACGCGCTCGCCGCGGCCGGGCCGGTCGAGCTCGTGCTCGTCACGCATCGCCACGGCGACCACACGGCCGGCGCTCCCGGGCTGCGCGAGCGCACCGGGGCGCCGGTGCGCGCCGTCGACCCGGCACACTGCCACGGCGGCGAGCCGCTGCACGACGGCGAGGTGATCGAGGCCGCGGGGCTGCGCGTCGTCGTCCTCGCCACCCCGGGCCACACCGTCGACTCGGTCTGCCTCGTGCTGCCCGACGACGGCCGGCCCGCCCCGGCCGACGACCTCGCCGGAGGCGGCACGCGCCCTGGTGACGCGCCCCCTGGCGACGGGACCCCTGGCGACACCCGGTCGGATGAGGCCGCGACCGGGGGCGCGGGGTCGCCGTCGGGCACGACGGTCCTCACCGGGGACACCGTGCTCGGGACCGGCACGACGGTGATCGCGCAGCCCGACGGCTCGCTCGGCGCGTACCTCGCGAGCCTCGACGCGATCGAGGCGGTCGCGTCCGCGGGGACGGGCCGGGCGACGGGCCTCCCCGGCCACGGGCCGGTCGTCGCCGACCTCGCGGATCGGGTGCGCGCGTACCGCGAGCACCGGCTCGAACGCCTCGCCCAGGTCCGGGCGGCGCTCGCCGCGCTCGGGCTGTCCGCGGGGGCGCACGACGCGGTGGAGCAGGTGGTCGCGCGCGTCTACGCCGACGTCGACCCGTCCGTCCTCGGGGCGGCGCGGCAGTCCGTCGCGGCGCAGCTCGCCTTCCTGGCGCAGTCCGACGAGCTCGCACGGCGGCCCGCCCACGGGGGGCCACGTGCGCCCCGGCACGACGGCTGAGTGTCGGTGGCGCCCGGCACGATGACGGGATGACGACACCACGGCTCGGTATCGCGTTCGTGCCCACCCACGCGCCGGAGAGCCTGCGGCGGCTCGCCACCACCGCGGAGGAGGCGGGCCTCGACGACCTCTGGGTGTGGGAGGACTGCTTCAAGCAGTCGGGCCTCGCGTCGGCGGCGGCAGCGCTCGCCTGGACCGAGCGCGTGCGCGTCGGCATCGGCCTCATGCCCGCCCCGCTGCGCAGCACGGCGATCACCGCGATGGAGGTCGCGACGCTCGCCCGGATGTTCCCCGGGCGGCTAGTCGCGGGCGTGGGTCACGGGGTCCAGGAGTGGATGGGGCAGGCCGGCGTCCGCGTCGCGTCACCACTGACGCTGCTCCGCGAGCACGCCACGGCGCTGCGGAGCCTGCTCGCGGGCGAGGAGGTCACGACGGCGGGGCGGTACGTGACGCTCGACGCCGTGCGTCTCGACTGGCCCCCGACGGAGCCCGTCCCGCTGTGGCTCGGCGGCGTCGGCCCGCGGTCGCTCGCGCTGGCGGGCGAGCTGGGCGACGGCCTGATCCTCGCGAACGCGCTCACTCCGACCGACGTCCGGGCGGCAGCCGCAGCGGCTCGAGGAGGCCGGGACGGGAACGGTGCCGGCGCCGGGAGCGACGTCGACGTCCACGCGACGCTCATCGCGGCGACGGGGCCGGACGCGCAGGAGCGCGTGGACCGCGAGGTGCCGCTGTGGGGCAAGGAGGCGGGTCAGGGCATCGGCGCGGGCGGGGACGCCGCGACGATCGCCGCGGCCGTCCAGGCGCTGGCCGACGCGGGCGCGACGGCCGTCGCGGTCCAGCCGACCGCCGACGAGCCGGACGTCGAGGAGTTCGTCCGCTTCCTGGGCCGGGAGGTCGTGCCGCTGCTCAGCGACCGCTGACGCGCACGGCGTCCGCGGACCCCTCGGCGCGCTGACGCTCGCGAAGCCCGTGCACCAGGGCGACGACGGCGCACACGAGCGCGACGGCGGCGACGGCGAGCGCGAGGCGCACGGGGAAGGCGGCGTAGAGGTCGGACACCTCGCCGACCGGGAGGCCCCACTCGACCGCGGTCTCGCGCAGCTCGCCCGCGAGCACCCCGACCCGGCCGGGCACCCGTGACGCGACCGCGGCGACCCAGCCGAGGAGCTCGAGGATCACGGAGGCCGCGGAGTAGGCACCGGTCGCGAGGGGGATCACGGGGACACCCTAGCGGGACCGGACACCGCGGGCATATCCGGCACACCCCTGAGAGGACCCCGGCGCGACCCTCAGACCAGCGGCTTCGCGAAGCAGAGCGCGACGTGGTTGTCCCCGACGTACGGCGGGAACTGCTCGACGGCGCGGTACCCGAGCGAGCGGTAGAGCGCGATCGCACCCGGCTGGCGGATGCCCGTCTCGAGCAGCAGGGTGGACACCCGTCGCTCGCGGGCGACGGCCTCCAGGGCGTCGAGGAGCCGGCGCGCGATCCCGGTCCTGCGTGCGCGCTCGCGGACGAAGACCTTCTTCACCTCGAGCGCGTCCACGGGCGCCCCGGGTGCGGGGCGGCGCAGCGACGCGCACCCGACGGCCTCGCCGTCCCGGTACGCGACGAGGGTCGCGACGACCTCGGCGCCCACGCGGGCGTCGACGGACTCGAACCCTCCGGCGGCGTCGAGCCCGGCGAACAGCTCGGGGTAGAGCACCGCCGAGGACGTCTCGTGCATCTCGCGCCGCAGCGCCGCCGCGTCCGGGTCGTCCCACGGGACGGCGCGAACCTCGACGACCCCAGGGGCGGGGACGGTCACGGGCTCGCTCGGGGTGGCGGGCCTGCGTGCGTCGCGCGCCCCGCGCCCGCTGCTCGTCGCCGAGGTCGCGTCCGCAGGGCCGGTGCCGACGCCCGGGTCCGCAGCCCCCAGGTCGAGCGCGAAGCAGCGCGAGAGCGGGTGCCCGGCGTAGTGCCCGTACGACTCGATCGGGACGTAGCCGAGCGAGAGGTACAGGTCGATCGACTCGGGCTGGAGGGTCCCGGTCTCCAGGACCAGGCGGTCGAGCCCGGCCTCGACCGCGTGCCGGTGCGCGGCCCGCATCGCCGTGCGCGCGTGCCCGCGGCCGCGATGGGCCGGCTCGACCCAGAGGCGCTTCACCTCGCCCGTCCGCGAGGGATGGGTGCCGCCGCGGCCGTCGGGCGTGCCCGACACGTCGCGGAGCGCGACGAACGCGACGGGCTCACCGGCCGAGCGGACCACGACGTTCGCGATCGAGGCGTCGGGCACGAACGTGCCCGCGTCGGGCTCGCCATAGCGCACGGCGAGCTCCGCCTGCTGACGGGTGCGCAGGAGCTCGGCCGCGGCGTCGTCCCCGGGCACCGCCTCGAGGGTGACGTGCACGCCCGGGCGCCCGGCGCCGTCGGGCAGGACGCGCGGGGGCGAGCCCGTCACGCCGACCTCGTCATGCGCTGACGAGCGCGCCCAGGACCGACGTGAAGAAGCCGAGCCCGTCGGTCCCCGCGCGCGGGCCCGCCTCGTTCGCCGGGCCGAAGCCCGCCTCGACGGCGTGCTCCGGGTGCGGCATGAGGCCGACGACGTTGCCCGCGGCGTTCGTGATGCCCGCGATGCCCCGGCGCGACCCGTTCGGGTTCCAGCCGTCGTAGCGGAAGACGACGCGGCCCTCCGCCTCGAGCTCGTCGAGCGTGCGGTCGTCCGCGACGAACTGGCCGTCCTGGTTCTTCAGCGGGATCGTGATGCGCTGGCCGGCCGTGTAGTCGCGCGTCCAGGCCGTGTCCGCGTTCTCGACCACGAGCACCTGCTCGCGGCAGATGAAGTGCAGGTGGTCGTTCTTGACCATCGAGCCGGGCAGCAGGTGCGCCTCGGTGAGGACCTGGAAGCCGTTGCAGATGCCCAGGACGGGCATGCCGCCCGCGGCCGCGTCGACGATCGACTCCATGACGGGCGCGAAGCGGCTGATCGCGCCCGCGCGCAGGTAGTCCCCGTAGGAGAAGCCGCCGGGCAGGACGACCGCGTCGACGCCGTGCAGGTCGGCGTCCGCGTGCCACAGCGACACGGCCTCACCACCCGCGAGACGCACCGCGCGGGCCGCGTCGCGGTCGTCCAGCGTGCCGGGGAACGTGACGACGCCGATCCGCGCCGTCGCGAGCGTCGCGCCGGACATCAGGCGAGCCCCTCGGACGTGATCGTCGCCGCTGCGTCCGCCTCGATGTCCGCGACGCGGACGACGTCCTCGATGACCGGGTTCGACAGGACCTTGACCGCGGCCTCCTGGGCGGCGGCGAGGATCTCCGGCGTGACCGGGCCGTCGACCTCGAGCTCGAACCGCTTGCCCTGGCGCACGGACGTGAACTGGGTGAAACCGAGGCGCGGCAGCGCCCCGACGACGGCCTTGCCCTGCGGGTCCAGGATCTCGGGCTTGGGCATGACCTCGACGACGACGCGTCCCACGGGGGCTCCTTGGCGAGAGAGTTCGGGAGAGCCGGGGCTCCGGGATCCCGCCCACGTCACGGCCGTCGAGGACGGTCGGTGGGACGGGACGAGCGGGAGCCGACGGCGGGATTCCGCGGCCAGTCTACCGGGCGCGCACGACCGTCCCGCCGGGCGTCCGCACCCTGGCACGACGGCGCGGCGCCGGATCAGGCACCGGCCGCGCGCGGCGGGTCCGTCGGGGTGTCCACGGGGATGTTGCCGTCGAGCACGTGCTTGCGCCACGCGCGCGCGACGTGCGAACGGCGGAAGAGCAGCCCCCCGCCGAGGAACGTCCCGCACCACAGGAGGATCAGCCACAGGTCGGGCCTGGTGACGTCGTCCGAGAACAGGACCTGCGCCAGCACCGGCCAGCCGTAGAAGATCGCGAGAGCGGTCGCGAGCCCCGTCATGGTCACGCGCCACGGGTAGAGCGTCCCGTGGATGTCGTCGGCCACCCACCACCAGTAGCGCGCGGGCAGCCGAGCGTCGAACAGCCGGTACAGCAGCCAGCGGCCGAGCGGCGGGTGCTCGCGCCACCGCAGCCCCCAGCCCGCGCGCACCAGCCCCCACGCCTCGCGCGCGCCGATGCCGTGCGGCGCCCCGGTGTCGTCGGGTGCGGGCGCGAGGTCGAGCAGCACCGCGAGCGCCTCCTCACCGTGCAGGCGGCGCCAGCGCGGCGGGTAGGCGCGGAGCCAGAACCGGGCGGACCGCTCGTACCGGTCCGCGCCGCCCGCGCTCACGCGCCGCTCCCCGCGAGGCCGTCGGCGGTGCCTGCCGGGCCGTGGCGCTCCAGGGACCGCCGTGCGCGCTCGGCGAGATCGGCGAGGCGGAGGGTCTCGGCCCGCGCCGCGCGGCGCCCGTCGTCGGTGGCCCGGTAGTAGCGCCGCAGGCGGCCGTCGACGACCTCCTCGCCGGTCGGCTCCACGAGCCCGGCTGCGACGAGCCGGTCGAGGTTGCCGTAGAGCGTGCCGGCCCCGAGCCGGGTGCGGCCGTCGGACAGCTCGCGCACCGCCTGGATCACCGCGTACCCGTGCCGCGGCTCTGCGCTGAGCGAGAGCAGCACGAGGTACGCCTGCTCGGTCATGCGGAACGCCGGAGGGCTCGATGCCATGATCGATATATATCGGATGACGATCTATCGCGCCAGCCCTCGACGCGTGTCAGAGGGTGCCGCTAGAGTCGAACACGTGTTCGAGACGCACGCTCGGGCACGGTGCGAGGGCGGGGTCCTGCCCCTTCCCCGCCCTCGCACGAACCATGGCTCGACGACGCAGGGAGGTCCGCATGGCAGCACCGCTCGCCCCCGCCGCGGAGCGCGGCAGGGCACGACCGTCGCCGCAGACCGTCGCGCGCGTCCTCACGCGCGACGAGACCTGCGTGTTCCCCGGCTGCCGCGTCCCGGCGTTCCGTTGCGACCTCGACCACGTCGTGGCCCCGCGGCCGGGCGCTGACGACGACGACGCGGCCGCCGCGCAGGAGGCCGACAACCTCGTCGCGCTCTGCCGGCACCACCGGGTCGTCCGCGCGCGCGACGGCTGGCGTCCCGCCCTGCTCGCCGACGGCTCGGTCCGGTGGACCGCGCCGAGCGGGCACACCTACGTGCGCCCGGTCGCCGCCCGGACCGCCTGACGGCTCAGCCGAGCGTCGAGCCCGTGAGCCGCTCGTACGCCTCGAGGTAGCGGGCGCGGGTGCGCGTGACGACCTCGGCGGGGATCGACGGCGGCGGGGTGTCGGACGCGCGGTCCCACCCGGACGCGGGCGACACGAGCCAGTCGCGGACGAACTGCTTGTCGTAGCTCGGCTGCGCGTGCCCCGGCTCCCACTGGTCCGCGGGCCAGAACCGTGACGAGTCGGGCGTGAGCACCTCGTCGCCCAGGACGGTCCGGCCGGTCGTCGGGTCGACGCCGAACTCGAGCTTGGTGTCCGCGAGGATCACACCGCGCTCGCGCGCGACCTGCTCGGCGCGCGCGTACACGGCGAGCGTCAGGTCGCGCAGGCGCGTGGCGTCGTCGAGGCCGATCTGCTCGGCGACGACGTCGAACGAGACGTTCTCGTCGTGCTCGCCCACGGCGGCCTTGGTCGCGGGCGTGAAGATCGGCTCGGGCAGGCGCGAGCCGTCGACCAGCCCGGCCGGCAGCGGCACGCCGCAGACCTCTCCCCCGGCGCGGTACTCGACGAGCCCCGAGCCGGTGAGGTAGCCGCGCACGACGCACTCGACCGGAAACATGTCCAGGCGGCGGCAGATCATCGCGCGCCCGGCGACGACGTCGGGCACTAGGCCGTCGCCCGGCTCCGACGAGACCTCGGTCGACACCACGTGGTTCGGCACGAGGTCGGCGAGCTGCTCGAACCACCACAGGCTGAGCTGGGTGAGCACGACGCCCTTGTCGGGGATGCCGGGCGACAGCACGTGGTCGTAGGCGCTGACCCGGTCGCTCGCCACGACGAGCACGACGTCGCCGAGCGGGTGCACGCCGCCGACCGCGGGCAGGTCCGGCGCGTAGAGGTCGCGCACCTTGCCGGAGTACACGTGCGTCCAACCGGGCAGGTCGAGCGCCGCGGTGTCGAGCGCGTCCACCTCACCGAGCGAGAGGGCCGAGGCAGGGTCCTGAGGGGTGTCGGTCACGGCCCCTAGTCTCGCACCGCCCTCCACAGGCGCGGGCACGCTGTCCGACGACCGGTCGGTCGGCCTGCCGGCCCACCCTGCCGGCGCGACGAATGCCGCGGGAGTCGCTACTGTGCCATCAGGACGGTCGTGGGAGCGCTCCCTCACCGTCGGGGGCCCGCATCGGAGCGACCCCCTCGGGGGCGCCTGCACCGCTGTCCCGCCCCTGCCGACGACGGCGGGGCGACATCCGCACCGAGGAGGCAACGATGCACCACGGCACGATGCACCATCGCCTGACAGCGCTAGCAACCGGAATCAGCGTGATCGCCGCGAGCATCGGGCTCGCGACGTCGGCGAACGCGAGCGCGCCCTTCGCCGCACCGTCGACCGTCGGAACCGAGACCCCGGCGCTGCTCACCGGCCCCGTCCCCGGGCCCGACGACCTGTCCCCCGGCCAGCTCCGCGCGCTCGAGCGGGACCTGGGCCTCGACGCCGACGGCGTCGCCGACCGGCTCGCGCTCGACGCCGCGACCGGCGCCGTCGAGCAGGCCCTGAGCGGCGGCCTGGGCGCGGCGTACGCCGGCACGTGGGTCGACGCCGACGCCGCGACGCCCGTCGTCGCCGTCACCGACCCGGCCGCCGTGCCGGCGGTCGAGGCGGCCGGAGCCGAGGCCGTCGTCGTCGAGCGCAGCCTCGCAGACCTCGACGGCGTCTCCGCCGGGCTGGACGAGGCGTCGACGCCGGACGCCGTCCAGGCCTGGTACGTCGACGTGACGACCAACGAGGTCGTCGTCGAGGCGCTCGACCCGGCCGCGGCGGCGGCGTTCGTCGCGGCGTCGGGGGTCGACGCGGCCGCCGTCCGGACCGAGGTCGTCGACGCGCCGTACGAGCTCACGGCCGACGTGCGCGGCGGTGACCGGTACATCACCCGGGACCCCGGCGCGTCGTCGGGCTCGGCGTGCTCGATCGGCTTCGCCGTCCAGGGCGGCTTCGTCACGGCCGGGCACTGCGGCGCCGCCGGCAAGGAGGTCCTCACGGCGAGCTGGGCGCGCATGGGCACCGTCCAGGCGGCGTCGTTCCCCGGCCACGACTACGCCTGGGTGCGCGTCGACGCCGGGTTCTCCCCCGTCCCGCGCGTGAACAACTACGCGGGCGGCACGGTCGACGTCGCCGGGTCCGCCGAGGCGCCGGTCGGCGCGTCGGTCTGCCGGTCCGGCGCGACGACGGGCTGGCGCTGCGGCGTCATCGAGCAGAAGAACATCACCGTGAACTACGGCAACGGCGACATCCCCGGCCTCGTGCGCGGCAGCGCGTGCGCCGAGGGTGGCGACTCCGGCGGCTCCGTGATCTCGGGCAACCAGGCGCAGGGCGTCACCTCGGGTCGCATCAACGACTGCTCCAACGGCGGCAAGTTCATCTACCAGCCCGTCAACCCGATCCTCTCCGCGTACGGGCTCTCGCTCGTCACCACGGGCGGCGGGTCGGGCAGCGCGCTGGTCGGGCTCGCGGGCAAGTGCATCGACGTGCCGAGCTCGGACTTCAGCGACGGCAAGCGGCTCCAGCTGTGGACGTGCAACGGGACGAGCGCGCAGCGGTGGACGTTCGAGGCGGACGGCACGGTCCGCGCGGGCGGCAAGTGCATGGACGTGGCGTGGGCCGCGACGGCCGACGGGACCGCCGTGCAGCTCGCGAACTGCAGCGGCAACCCCGCCCAGAAGTTCGTGCTGAGCGGCGCGGGCGACCTCGTGTCCGTGCTGGCGAACAAGTGCGTCGACGTGCCGGGCAGCAACAGCACCAACGGCACGCAGCTCCAGATCTGGACGTGCAACGGCACCGCGGCCCAGAAGTGGCACCGAGCCTGAACTACCCCAGGGCGCCGAACACGACATGGCGGTCGCCATCAGCGTGATAGCGACCGTCATGTCGTGCTCGACGGCGTGGGGTGTCGTGCTCGACGGGCGCCCGGGCGCGTTGGGATCGGGCCGGTGGGCCCGACGGCGGGGTGTCAGCCCGCGAGCGTGACCTCGCCCGCGGCGGCCTTCGCCGCGATGTCCGTGCGGTGGTGCGAGCCGGGGAGCACGATGCGGTCGACGGCGGCGTACGCCCGGCGGCGGGCCTCGGCCAGGTCCGCGCCGCGCGCCACGACCGACAGCACGCGGCCGCCCGAGGCGACCAGGCCGCCGTCGTCCGCGCGCGACGTGCCCGCGTGCAGCACGTGCACGCCCTCGACGTCCTCCGCCGCGTCGATGCCCGTGATCGGGTCGCCGCCGCGCACCGCGCCCGGGTAGCCGTGCGCCGCGACGACGACGGTGACCGATGCGTCGTCGTGCCAGCGCAGCGCGCCGATCTCGGCGAGGCGTCCCTGCGCCGCCGCGAGCATCACGGCGGACAGCGGCGTGGCGAGGCGCGTGAGCACCGACTGCGTCTCGGGGTCGCCGAACCGCGCGTTGAACTCGACGACGCGCGTGCCGCGGCTCGTGAGCGCGAGCCCGACGTAGAGCACGCCCACGAAGGGCGTCCCGCGCCGCGCCATCTCGTCGATCGTCGGCTGCGCGACGCGCGTGACGACCTCGTCGACCAGGCCCTCCGGCGCCCACGGGAGCGGGCTGTAGGCGCCCATGCCACCCGTATTGGGGCCGGCGTCGGCGTCGAACGCGCGCTTGAAGTCCTGGGCGGGGGCGAGCGGGACGACCGTCGCGCCGTCGCTCACGCAGAAGAGCGAGACCTCCGGGCCGTCCAGGTACTCCTCGACGACGACGCGCGGATCCTCGGGCGTGCCGTCCGCCGCGCGGCGCGGGGTCGCGAAGCACGCGGCGGCGTGCTCGAGCGCGGCCTGCCGGTCCTCGGTGACGACGACGCCCTTGCCCGCGGCGAGGCCGTCGTCCTTGATGACGTACGGAGCGCCGAACGCGTCCACCGCGGCCGCGACCTGGTCGACGTCGGTGCACACGTGCGCGAGCGCCGTCGGGACGGACGCCGCCGCCATGACGTCCTTGGCGAACGCCTTGGAGCCCTCGAGGCGCGCGGCCTCGGCGCTCGGCCCGAACACGGGGATCCCGGCCTCGCGCACCGCGTCCCCGACGCCCGCGACGAGCGGCGCCTCCGGGCCGACGACGACCAGGTCGACGCCCAGGTGCGTGGCGAGCGCGGCCACCGCGGCGCCGTCGTTCTGGTCGACGGCGTGCAGCGTCGCGAGGCCCCCGATGCCGGGGTTCCCGGGAGCGGCGTGCAGCTCGTGGGGCTCGGCGCCCGGGCGGTCGGCCTCGTGCGCGAGGGCGTGGACGATGGCGTGCTCGCGGGCACCGGTCCCGACGACGAGGATCTTCACGGGCGCCGAGTCTACCGAGACGGCCCGGACGCCCCACGGGGCGTCCGGGCCGTGGTCGGCGTACGTCGTCGGTTCAGGGACGGCGGCTCAGTGGATGAGGTCGTGCCGCGGGATGATCGCGTCGCGGCTCGGGCCGACGCCGATCGCGGAGATGCGCGTGCCCGACATCTCCTCGAGCGCGAGCACGTAGCGCTGGGCGTTCGTCGGCAGGTCCTCGAACGTGCGGGCGCCGGAGATGTCCTCCCACCAGCCGTCGAGCTCCTCGTAGATCGGCTTCGCGTGGTGGAACGCCGTCTGGTCGAGCGGCATCTCGTCGTAGCGGACGCCGTCCACGTCGTACGCGACGCACACCGGGACCTTCTCGAAGCCGGTGAGGATGTCGAGCTTGGTGAGCACCATGTCGGTGATGCCGTTGACGCGGGTCGCGTAGCGAGCGATCACCGAGTCGTACCAGCCGCAGCGGCGCGCGCGGCCGGTCGTCACGCCGTACTCGCCGCCCTGCTTGAGCAGGTACTCGCCGTTCGCGTCGAACAGCTCGGTCGGGAACGGGCCCTCGCCCACGCGCGTCGTGTACGCCTTGATGACGCCGATCACGGAGCTGATGCGCGTCGGCCCGACGCCGGAGCCCGTGAGCGCGCCGCCCGCGGTCGCGTTGGACGACGTGACGAACGGGTACGTCCCGTGGTCGACGTCGAGCATCGTGGCCTGCCCGCCCTCGAAGAGGACGTTCTTGCCCGCGTCGAGCGCCCTGTTCAGCTCGAGCGCCGTGTCCGCGACCATCGGCTTGAGCCGGTCGGCGTACTGCAGCAGCTCGGCCACGGTCTCGTCGACCGTGATGGCACGGCGGTTGTAGACCTTCACCAGCAGGTGGTTCTTCTGGTCGAGCGAGCCCTCGATCTTCTCCGCGAGGATCTTCTCGTCGAAGAGGTCCCAGATGCGGATGCCGACGCGGTTGATCTTGTCCGCGTAGGCCGGGCCGATCCCGCGGCCGGTCGTGCCGATGCGGCGCTTGCCGAGGAACCGCTCGCTCACCTTGTCGATCGTGCGGTGGTACCCCGCGATGACGTGCGCCGACCCCGAGACCAGCAGGCGGGAGACGTCCACGCCGCGCGAGATCAGGTCGTCGAGCTCCTGGAACAGCACCTCGATGTCCACGACGACGCCGTTCGCGATGACCGGCGTGACGCCCGGGGACAGGATGCCCGACGGCAGCAGGTGGAGCGCGTACTTCTCGTCCCCGATGACGACCGTGTGGCCGGCGTTGTTGCCGCCGTTGAACTTGACCACGTAGTCGACCCGGGAGCCGAGCAGGTCGGTCGCCTTGCCCTTGCCCTCATCGCCCCACTGGGCACCGACGAGCACCACGCCTGGCATGGAATCCCCACTTTCGCACTGCCTGTTCCTCGGGCCGGTCATGGTCGTGGGCGCACCGGCGTCCGGAGCGGAGCGGGCAGGTCGTGCCCGACGGCGCTGGGCCCGCGGGCCCGAGGCGTCACCCGGGCGGCAGTCACTCGGGGACCGGCGCCGAGTTTACCGGCCATTGACCTTTCGGGCGTCCGTCGTCCACGGCGCGTCCGCCGAGCCCGGGGATACCGAGGGGTTCGCGTGCCGAACCTGCCTGCATCCGCGGGCTCGGCACCTTCCGGTGCCGCGGCCACCCCGGGCGGGCAGAATGGGCCCATGAGCGACACGCACGCGAACCTCCTCGACGGCCCCGCGCCGGTCCGCCTGCCCGACGACTTCGCGCACGTCCGCGACGCCATCGCGGCCGACGGCGACCCGTACGAGATCGCCGGGCGCTCGCCCGCGAGCTCGCTCGCGTGGGCGTACCTCGCGGAGGACTTCCTCCACGAGAACGGGTCCCGCGGCGCCGTGACGGCGTACGCGTTCGCGCGCACCGGGTACCACCGCGGTCTCGACTCTCTCCGCCGCGCGGGGTGGCGCGGCCAGGGCCCGATCCCCGCCGACCACGTCCCGAACCAGGGCTTCCTGCGCGCGTTGCTCGCGCTCGCCGAGTGCGCGGCGTACCTCGGCGAGGTCGAGGAGGCCGAGCGCTGCGAGCAGTTCCTGCGCGACTCCGGCACGTCGGCCGACGAGGTCCGCGCCCTGCGCTGACCAGCCCGGGTCGCGCGACCGCCGTGCAGGGGCGGTGGACGCGCGACCCACCCGGGCGGCGATTAGAGTCGACGGCATGATCGAGATCGCCACGTCCCCCGCGACGACGACCCTCGTCATCGCCGGAGACCTCGATCTCGCCGAGCGTGACCAGTTCCCGGAGATCGCCGCGCGCGTCGTCGGGCTGCGTCGCCAGCTCCTCGTGATCGACATGTGCCGCGTGACGTTCATGGACTCCACCGGCGCGGCGTTCCTCATCTCGCTCGCGGACTCGGGGCGCAAGCGGGGCGGCGCCACGGTGCTGCGCGGCTGCGACGACCGCGACCTGTTCGTGCTGGAGGTCTGCGGGGCGCTCGAGCTGTTCCGCATCGACTCCGACCACCGCTGCGAGCCCGCGACGCCGCCGTCCGGCTTCGCGAAGGTCGAGCCCCCGGCCTGACGCTCCCGGGCGCTCCTACCGCCCCGACGGGCGCAGCGTGGCCCAGACGAGCTTGCCCGACGCCGTCGGGCGCCAGCCCCAGTCCGCGAGGCGCTCGACGATCTGCATGCCGAACCCGCCCATGCGGTTCGGGTGCCCGTCGGTCGGGACGGGCGGTGCCGGGTTGGAGTCCTCGACCTCGACGCGGATGCCGTCGCCGGTGTCGAAGAGGCGCAGCGCGAGGTGCCCCCAGCCGTGCAGCACCCCGTTCGCCACCAGCTCCGAGACGACGAGCTCCGCGTTCGCGCTGTCGCGCACGCCCCACGCCTGGCACGTGCGCACGACGGCGTGCCGGGCGCGCCCGATCGACGCGGGCTCGCTGGGCAGGAGCCACCGGCGGCTGCGCGGGCTCAGCACGACGGCCGACGCGTCGTGCACCGGGTCCGGGATGCGCACGACGACGAGCGCGACGTCGTCCTCGGGGGCGTCCGCGAGACGCGAGAGCAGCTCCTCGCCCACGCCCGCGGCGTCGACGGCCGTGACGGCCTCGGACGCCGCGACGAGCGCCTCGAGCCCCACCCGCAGCGCGCGGTCGCGGCGCTCGATGAGGCCGTCGGTGTAGAAGACGAGCGTGTCGCCCGGCGCGAGCGCCGCGACGCCCGTCGACCGGCTCCGGCCGCCGAACCCGACGAGCGCGCCCCCGGCGTCGTCGAGCTGCGTCACGGTGCCGTCGCGCAGCAGGAGCGGCGGCAGGTGCCCGGCGCGCGAGTACTCGATCCGCCACGCGTCCTCGGGCTGCGCGGCGTCCGGCTGCGTGAGCGCCGCGTACACGAGGCTCGCGGAGCGCGGGATGCGCATGCCCTGGACGAGCTGGTCGACGCGCTCGAGCACCGGCCCGGGCGTCGTGAGCTCGTAGGCGTACGACCGCACGACCGAGCGGAGCTGGCCCATCGCGGCCGCCGCCTCGACGTCGTGGCCCACGACGTCGCCGATCACGAGGCCCACGACGTCGGGCGCGATCTGGAGCACGTCGTACCAGTCGCCGCCCACCTGGGCGTGCTCCGAGTTGGGCGCGTAGTAGGTCCACACGTCGAGGCCGGTCACGTCGGCCTGCTCGGGCAGCATCGCGCGCTGGAGCGTCTCGGCGAGCCGGTGCTCGCGCGCGTAGAGCCGCACGTTGTCGATCGCGGTGCCGGCGCGGCGCGCGATGATCTGGAGGAGCGTGCGCACCCCCTCGCGCGCCTCGGCCTCCGTGCCCAGCCCGTGGAGCGGCGCGTCAGGGACGTCGCCCGTGACGAGCAGGCCGAGGATGCGCCGACGTCCCGGCACGGCGGTGACCGTCACGGAGCCCGGCCGGTGCGGCAGGCCCGAGAGCCGGTGGTGCAGGTCGCGCTGGAGCCAGCCGGAGGCCGACCACTGCGGGTACGTGGCGGAGAGGTCGAGGGTCACGGGGCCCTCGATGCGCCCGTCCAGGACGTCCTGGACGCGGTCCGGCACGTCGACGAGGCGCACGCGCGGCACCGACCCGGTGACGGCGGCGGAGTCACCGAGGGCGTCGGTCGTGTGCAGGCCGGGCGCGACGGGGAACGCCCCGGGCGTGTAGCGGCCGTGCCGCTGCCCGCGCCCGCTCGGGGGCGCGGCGGTGTCGACGCCCTCCGCGTACCGGAGCCCGTCGTCGTTGAGGTAGAAGCCGGCCCAGTCGACGACGTACCCGGCGAGGAGCTCGGTGATGTCGCGCAGCGCGTAGGGCTGGTCGAGGTCGGCGAGGAGGTCCGAGCTGCGGGAGACGACGTCGAGCACCGCGCGCTCGCGCCGCTCGAGCGCGAGCGACGCGACCTGGGCCGCGTACCGCTCGAGGTGCTCGGAGACGTCGACCTGCACGCCGACCCAGTGGGTCACGGTGCCGTCCGGCGCGGCGAGCGGGGACAGCGAGAGCTGCGTCCACACCGGCGAGCCGTCACGCCGCAGCGTGCGGACGGTGTGCGTGATCTCACGCCCTTCCGCGACGGCCGCGCGCAGCTCCTGGGCCTCCACCGGCTCGGTGAGGAGCGACTCGAGCACGCGCGGGCTGCGGCCGAGCACCTCGGCGGCGGCGAACCCGGTCTGGCGCTCGAACGCAGCGTTGACCCACACGATCGGCATCTCGTCCGAGCGCGGGCCGGTGACGAACATCGCGACGCCGGCACCCTCCATCGCCCGCGTGCACAGCTCCCGGACGTGCGCGGGCAGGTCGGTGCCGAGCCCCGGCGAGCTGCCCATCGTCACCTCCGACGGTCCGTGCGTCGATCGTCTGGATACGGACGCCACGGTCGCGTTACTGTCCCGACTGGACATTCAACCGTAGATTGGTGCTTCCCGAGACCGGAACGGGTCGGGACCACGCAGAGAGGAGCGCCGGTGCGCGAAGGTACACCCTCGGCCGCCGACCGTCCGGTCGGCGTCGCCGGCGACCCCGCAGGGGCGGGCGACCCCGCGAGCGTGCACGTCATCGTGGGGACGACGCGCGCCCGCATCGTGCTGTCGGGAGAGATCGACGCCGACCTCGGCGCCGACCTCCAGGAGGCGACCGCCGCGGCGGAGGACTCCGGGCTCCCGGTCGAGATCGACGCGCACCACGTGACCTTCATGGACTCGTCCGGTGTGGCGTTCCTCGCACGTCTCGCCTCGCGCGGCCCGCACCGGGTCCGCGTCCTGCGTGCCCCGCCGACGGTCCGGTTCCTCCTCGAGGTGACCCGCATCGGCGAGCTGCTCGACATCGTCGACGTGGACCCCGGCTTCGACCTCGACGAGCCCTCGGGCACGGGCGACGGCTCCGACGCCACGGACTGAGGTCGCCGCGCGCGCCGCACGGTCACGACCCGCCGGCACCGGTCACGACCCACCGGCACGACCTCACGTCACGGCCCGGCGTCACGCACCACGACGAAGGCCCCCGGTCCGTACGGACCGGGGGCCTTCGGTGCACCCGGAGCCGGCTCTCCGCCGACCCCTGCGGGCGTCAGCGGATCTTGTTGCCCGCCGAGCGCAGCTGCTGCGACGCCTCGATGATGCGGGCGGCCATGCCGGCCTCGGCCAGCTTGCCCCAGGCGCGCGGGTCGTAGGCCTTCTTGTTGCCGACCTCGCCGTCGACCTTCAGGACGCCGTCGTAGTTGGAGAACATGTGGCCGACGACCGGACGCGTGAACGCGTACTGCGTGTCGGTGTCGATGTTCATCTTGATGACGCCGAAGTCGACCGCGGCCGAGATCTCCTCGGCCGTGGAGCCGGAGCCGCCGTGGAAGACGAGGTCGAACGGGTTCGCCTTGCCGACCTTCGCGCCGACGGCCTCCTGGATCTCCTTGAGGATCTCCGGGCGGAGCTTGACCGCACCCGGCTTGTACACGCCGTGCACGTTGCCGAACGTGAGGGCCGTCAGGTAGCGGCCCTTCTCGCCCGTGCCGAGCGCCTCGATCGTCGCGAGGCCGTCCTCGACCGTCGTGTAGAGCTTCTCGTTGATCTCGGCCTCGTGGCCGTCCTCCTCGCCGCCGACGACGCCGACCTCGATCTCGAGGATGGTGCGCGCCGCCTGCGAGAGCTCGAGGAGCTCCGCCGCGATGGTGAGGTTCTCGTCCAGCGGGACGTCCGAGCCGTCGTACATGTGCGACTGGAACGTCGGCAGGCCGCCGTTCTTCACCTGCTCGGCCTCGATGGCGAGGAGCGGGCGGACCCACGAGTCGAGGTTCTTCTTGACGCAGTGGTCGGTGTGGATCGCGATCTGCACGGGGTAGTTCTTCGCGACCTCGCGCGCGTACGCCGCGAGCGCGAGCGAACCGGCGATGCGGTCCTTGACCGTCGAACCCGAGCCGTACTCGGCGCCGCCCACGGAGACCTGGATGATGCCGTCGGACTCGGCCTCGGCAAAGCCCTGGAGCGCGGCGGTGATGGTCTGCGACGAGGTGATGTTGACGGCCGGGTAGGCGAACGAGCCTGCCTTCGCCCGGTCGATCATCTCGGCGTAGACCTCGGGGGTAGCGATGGGCATGCGAAGCTCCTGTGGAGTCGTGCGGGGTGGACTGTCGGGTCAAAGTCTGGCATGGATGACAGCGCGGGCGTCAGGGCCGTTCGACCTGTGGTCGCCCGGTGACCACGGTTCTACGTGGGCGCGCCGTCCGGCCGCAGGTGCTGGGCCGCCCACGCGTGCAGGGCGATCGCGCCCGCCGCGCCGGCGTTGATCGAGCGGGTCGAGCCGTGCTGGGTGATGTGCAGGACGTCGCGGCACGCGGCGACCGCCTCGGGCGTCAGCCCGGTCGACTCCTGGCCGAGCAGCAGCACGCACGACGCGGGCAGCGCGTACCCCTCGATCGGGACGGACCCCGGGAGGTTGTCGACGCCCAGGAGGGGCAGCCCCTCCCCCGCGGCCCAGGCGGCGAGGTCGTCGACGGACGCGTGGTGGTGCACGTGCAGGTAGCGGTCGGTGACCATCGCGCCGCGGCGGTTCCACCGGCGCCGCCCGACGACGTGCACGCCCGCTGCGTTGAACGCGTTCGCCGTGCGCACCACGGACCCGATGTTGAGGTCGTGCGCCCAGTTCTCGATCGCGACGTGGAGCGACCGCCCCGGGTCGCGGCGCGCGTCGAGGTCGGCGACGACCGCCTCGACGGTCCAGTAGCGGTAGGCGTCGACGACGTTGCGCCGGTCGCCGTGCGCGAGCAGCTCGGGGTCGTAGCGGGGGTCGAGGCGCGACGCCCCGGGCGAGCCCCCGGGGTCCGGGACGCGCGGCCACGCGTCCGGCCCGCCGGGCCACGGCCCGACCCCCACCTCGCGCTCGTCGGCGCGCTCGTCGGTGCGCTCGCCGTCGGACCCGGCGGCGGGTCGCGTTCCGGGCGGCTCCGCGCGCACCCCGTCGGACGGCGTCACGCGCGCTCCCGGAGCCACTCGCGGTAGCTGAGCGTCCCGTAGCGGTGCTCGGGCACGAGGTTGTGGCCCGCACGGAAGAACTCGCCCAGCGGGCCGGGCAGCGGCACCCCGACGACGGGGCGGCGCGAGCCGTGCGCGGTGCGCCACGCGCGCGCCATGTCGTGCGCGTCGAGGACCTCCGGGCCACCGATCGTCACGGTCGTCGCGTCGGGGCCGGGTCCTGGCGCCCCGCCCGTGGGGGGCGTCCCCTCGGCGGCGTCGACGAGCGCCCGCGCGACGTCGGCGAGCGCGATCGGCTGGAACCGCACCCCGCGCGGCACGGGCAGCAGGCCGAGGCGCGCCCACCGGCCGAGCCGCCCGTCGCGCCCGAGGAACAGCTCGAGGAACTCGTGGAACTGCGTCGCGCGCACGACCGTCGTCGGCACGCCCCCCGCGGCGAGGACGCGCTCCTGCTCCGCCTTGGCGCGGTAGTACCCGTAGTCGCCCTGGTCGACGTTCACGATGGACAGCACGACGACGCGTCCGACCCCGGCGCGGCGTGCTGCCTCCGCGAGCCGCTGCGCACCGACCGTGAAGACCTTCATCGCCCCCGGCGACATCCCGTTGCTCGCGTCGACCACGGCGTCGACATCGGCGAGCGCCGCGTCGAGCGCGGCTGCGACCGTGCCGTCGTCGGGTGCGAGGAGGTCGACACGGTGGTGCGCCGTCCCGGGGACCCGCGCGCCGTCGTCGGGCGCGTGCCGCGACAGCACGCGTACGTCGTGGCCGCGCGTGGCTGCTTCCCGCACGACGGCGCGACCCGCCGCACCGGTCCCGCCCACCACCGCGATGCTCGCCATGGCGGACATTCTGCCGGTACCCGCTCCACCGCTCCGGCCCCGTGGGACCTTCACGGCCGGTGCACACCCTGCGTCGGGGTCGGCACCGCCGCCCCCACTACGCTGGTGACCCGTGAACACCCTCGCCGAGCTCGCCTCCGCCCTGCCCGGGGCCGCGCACGCCGCGAGCCTCGGTGCCGCGGGGCCCGTCGCCGCCCTGGGCCCGGACTGGATGGACCCGATGTCGCTCATCGAGCGCTTCGGCGACGCCGCGCTCGTGGGCATCGTCGTCGTGATCTTCGTCGAGACCGGCCTGCTCTTCCCGATCCTGCCGGGCGACTCGCTGCTGTTCACCGCGGGTGCGCTCGTCGCGCAGGACTCGCTCCAGATCAGCCTGCCCGTGCTGCTGGCCCTGCTCTTCGCGGCGGCGTTCCTCGGCGACCAGACGGCCTACCTCATCGGGCGCACCGTCGGGCCCAAGGTGTTCGACAGGCCGGACTCGCGGTTCTTCAAGCGCAAGTACATCGACCAGACCAACGCCTACTTCGAGAAGTACGGCGGCCGGACGATCGTCATCGCGCGCTTCGTGCCCATCGTGCGCACGTACGCGCCGGTCGCCGCGGGCGTCGGCAAGATGCACTACCGGCACTTCGTGGGGTTCAACGCGCTCGGCGCGCTGCTGTGGGCCGTGGGCCTCACGTGGCTCGGCTACCTGCTGGGGAACATCACGTTCGTCAAGGACAACATCGAGGCGCTCGTCCTGCTCATCGTCTTCCTCTCGGTGATCCCGATGATCGTGGAGGTCTGGCGCGGGCGCCGCGCCGAGAAGCGCGCCGCGGCGCTCGAGGCGCAGATCGCCGCCGACGCGGCAGGGACCGGCGGCGAGCACGCCGTCACCGAGGGCACGACCGCCGTCGGGCACGAGAAGGACGGGAAGGACGCCTGAGATGACGCGAGAGATCACGAGCTGGCTGACGGACATGGACGGCGTGCTCGTCCACGAGGGGCACGCGATCCCCGGTGCTCCGGAGTTCGTGCGGGCGCTGCGCGACAAGGGCCGCCCGTTCCTCATCCTCACGAACAACTCGATCTTCACGGCGCGCGACCTGCGCGCGCGCCTCGCGACGTCGGGCATCGACGTCCCCGAGGAGTCGATCTGGACGTCGGCGCTCGCGACCGCCCAGTTCCTCAGCGACCAGATCCCGAGCGGCAGCGCGTACGCGGTCGGCGAGGCGGGGCTGACGACGGCGCTCTACGAGGCGGGCTACACGCTCACCGAGTCGGACCCGGACTACGTGGTGCTGGGCGAGACGCGCACGTACTCGTTCGAGGCGATCACCAAGGCGATCCGGCTCATCCTCGGCGGCTCGCGGTTCATCTGCACCAACCCGGACACGACCGGGCCGTCCCAGGAGGGCCCGCTGCCCGCGACGGGTGCCGTGGCGGCGATGATCACGGCCGCGACGGGCCGCAAGCCGTACTTCGTCGGCAAGCCCAACCCCATGATGTTCCGCTCGGCGCTCAACCGGATCGACGCGCACTCGGAGAAGACGGCGATGATCGGCGACCGCATGGACACCGACGTCGTCGCGGGCATCGAGGCCGGGCTGTACACGTACCTCGTCATGACGGGGTCGACGAAGATGTCCGACGTCGACCGGTTCCCGTTCCGGCCGAGCAAGGTCGTCGACTCCGTCGCGGACCTCGTCGACCTGGTCTGACGCTCCACCGGCACCACATGCGACGGCGCCCGGTCACCTCGTGAGGTGACCGGGCGCCGTCGTGCGTGGGCGGTGGCTCAGGCGAGCGTGACCGCCTGCGCGCGACCGGCGCGACGGCGCCGCACGGTGAGGATCGCCCCGCCCGTGAGGAGCAGGGTCCCGGCGAGGAGCGCGAGGCTGCCCGCGTCCGTCCCGGTCGAGGCGAGCGCACCGGAGTACGCGTCGCACTCGACGTCGCCGCCGACCGGGAAGGTGAACGTCACGGGCGAGAGGGCCGTGCCGGCCTCGTAGAACCCGGCGAACGCCTTCGCCCCGGCGGCCGTGAGAGTCGCGGGAGCGCCGCTCCACGTGATCGTGGAACCCGACGTCGACTTCTTGCCCGACAGGTCCAGGCTCGCGAACGCGACGCCGCTCGACGAGGACTTGTCGCCCTCCATGTCGCTGCTCTGGACGTCGACCACGAGCGTGCCCGACGACCCGTCCACGACGACGCGCGGGTTGCTGATCCGCAGGTCGAGGATGCCCTCGTGGCCCGAGAACGACACCGAGCCGCCGAAGCTCGCGCGCCCCTTGCCGAGGTCCGTGTTGAACGAGCCCTTGCCGCCGCTCCACGCGAACGCCGAGCCAGAGTCCTGCACGCCGCTCGTCGAGACCGAGCCCTTCGCGATCGGACCCGTCACGTACGCGCGGAACCGGTCGCTCACGCCCCACGAGAGGGTCGCACCGTTGACGCCCTGCGCGAAGCACTGCTGCCCCACCGCGCTGCCCGAGCCCGTGCCGGTGCCGGTCGTGCCGGCGCCGACGATCGTGAGGGGCGCGGACGCCGTGTGGTCCGCACCGATCAGCAGCAGCGTGTGCTCGCCCGGAGCGACGTCCTTCGGGATCGTCACCGTCGAGCTCGCGGCGCCGCCCGCGTTCGCGGTGACACCCGTCGCGAGCGTGCGCGGCGTCGAGCGGATCTCCGTGCGGATCCCCGCCTCGTGCGCGCCGAACCCGACGCCGCTGATCGTGACCTCGTCACCCGGACGGGCCTGCGCCACCGAGAGCGTCGCCTTCGCCGGGTCGGCCGGCGTCCCCGGCGTCCCGGTGCCCGGGGTGCCGATGGTGCCGCCGCCACCGGGGGCGGTGGACGCCGCGCCGACGGTGAACGTCACGGGGTCGAGCGCGGTGCCCGCCGGGTAGAAGCCGGAGAACGCGAGCGAGCCGTCGGCCGTGAGCGTCGCCGCAGCCTTCGTGTAGGTCACGGCCCCGTCGCCGCTCGTCGTCGGCGCACCGAGCGCGAGCGTGGCGACGACGACGCCCTTGCGGTCGAACGTCGAGCCGTCGAGCCCCGTCGAGCGCGCGTCCACGAGCAGGCGACCCGCCCCGGGGCCGGTGACGTCGACGACCGGGTTCGTCAGCGCGAGGTCCAGCGCGCCCGAGTGGCCCGTGAAGCGGACCGTGCCGGAGTACTTCACGCTGCCCCGCCCGCTCGCAGCGGTCCACGTTCCGCCGTCGGCCTGGCCGAACTGGAAGAGTCCGTCGACCACGGCAGCGCCGGACGACGTCGTCGCCCCGCCGCCCGCGACCGGGCCGACGATGTAGCTGCGGAACGACTCCTTGACGCCCCACGTCAGGGAGCCCGCCGTCGTCGGGACCGACGGCTTCGCCGTCACCGTCACCGTGACGGGCGACGAGGCCGAGCCGACGAACGCGGTGCTGTCCGACGGGACGAACGTCGCCGTCACGGCGTGCGACCCGGCCGCGAGTCCGGTCGCCCGGTACGACGCGACGCCGTCGACGACCGTCGCCGTGCCGAGCTTCGTGTCCCCGGCGGTGAAGCGGACCGCGCCGGCCGCCTGCGGGGTGACCGTCGCCGTGAACGTCACGGCCGTGCCCTCGACGACCGAGGTCGCCGAAGAGGCGAGCGCTGTCGTGGTCGGCCGGGCCTCCGGCGCGGGCTGGCGTACCGCGACCGGGGTGAACGTGTCGAGGCTGCGGTCGGTCGCCGAGAGGCCGTGCGCCGCCGACGTCGCGACCACGTACTCCTTCGACGGGTCGAACGAGCCCGCCGGGACGGTCAGCGTCGTGGTGAACGCGCCGTCGACCACCTGCTGCGGCATGACCCAGCCGAGCTGGAGCCACCCCGTCGCGACGAGCGGGCCCGAGCCGTCCCAGATCGACTTCTCACCGACCACCACGTACGCGCCGAACCGCGCGCCGTCGCCGACGAACCCGGTGCCCGAGACCGTGAACGTGTTCTCCACCGCCGGGTCCACCGGGGCCGACGGCGACACCGTCACCGTCGGCGTGGGCTCCGGAGCCGGGGCCGTGACGGTGAGCGTCGTGCTGCCCGTCACGCCGAGCTCGGACGTCACGACGACGGGGACGGACCCCGCGGCGTCGCCCGGGACGGCGAGCAGGATCGTGGCGCCGTCACGCGAGAAGGTCGCAGCCTTTCCGCCGAACGTCACGCCCTTGACGACGTCGCCCTCGACGAGGCCGTCCACGGCGAGCCGCACGGTGCTGCCGGCCTCGACCGTCGTCGTGGCGGGCGTCACCGTGAGCGACGCGGGGGCGTCGAACGCGACGGGAGCGAAGAGCTCCTGGTCCGCGTTGGTCACGCCGCCGGCGCCGTACGTGTAGACGCCGTACCGGCCGCCGTCGAGCTGGCCCGGGCTCTTCACCACGAGGCGTGCCTCGAACGTGCCGTCCGCGGCGATGTCCGTCCACTGCGCACGGATCACGGACTGGTACTGGGCGGGGACCTGGTCGAGCACCGGCTCGGCGAGGGCCCACGCCTGGGACCCGACCTTGCGCGTCGACGACGCGGCGCCCTCGGACGGGCGCCACTGCTCGGTGAAGCTGCCGAACACGACGTACGTGCCCTGCGGCAGCGTCGCCGGGATCGGGACGCCGCGGCCACCGATGTTCGCTGCGGGGTCGAAGCCGGATCCCTTCACGACGATCGTGTCGCCCACCGAGACCTCGGCGTCGCCGAGCGGCGTCACGCCGTCCTCGGCGAAGACTGCGATCTCCGGCTCCCAGACGGGGGCGGCGGGCTCGGTCGTGAACGCGACGGGCGCGTAGAGTTCCTGGGCGGCGTTGACCGTCCCGCCCGCGGCGTAGGTATACACGCCGTAGCGGCCGCCCTCGAGCTCGAGTTCGCTCGCGACGAGCTCGGCCGTGAACGTGCCGTCCTCGGACAGCTCGGCCCACTGGCCGCGGATCGCGGTCTGGTAGCGCGGGTCGACCTGGTCGAGCGCCGCGGACGCGAGCGCCCACTGCTGCGACCCCGCCTTGCGCGCCGACGACGCGACGCCCTGCGACGGCCGCCACTCCGGCGCGAACTTGCCGAACACCACGTAGGTGCCGGCGGGGATGCCCCCGGAGATCGGCGGACGGTTTCCGGCAGGCGCGACGTTCGCCTCCGGATCGAAGCCCGAGCCCTTGACGACGACCGTGTCGTCCGGGCGCACCGGGGCGTCGCCGAGCGGGGTGGTGCCATCGGCGGCGAACAGCTCGATCGACGGCTCCCAGCCGGGCTCCGGGGTCGTGGCGCCCTGCACCGCGACGGGCGTGAACGTGTCGAGGCTGCGGTCGGTCGCCGAGAGGCCGTGCGCGGCCGACGTCGCGACGACGTACTCCTTGGCCGGGTCGAGCTTCCCCGCCGGGACGGTGAGGGTCGTGGTGAACGCGCCGGAGCGCACCTGCTGCGGCATCACCCAGCCCTGGGCGAGCCAGCCGCTCGCGACGAGCGGGCCGTTGCCGTCCCAGATCGAGGCGTCTCCGAGGAGCACGTACGCACCGTTCGCGGCGCCGGCGCCGACGAAGCCCGTGCCGGAGATCGTGAACGTGGTGTCGACCGCGGGGTCCACCGGGGCCGACGGCGACACCGTCACGACCGGGTCGGCGACCGGCTCGGGCTCAGGCTCCGTGACCGGCTCCGACACCGTGTGCACGACGGCGCCGGAGGCGGACCCGACGAAGGCCGCCGGGTCGGTCGGCTCGAAGGTCGCGCTCAGCTCGTGCGCACCGGCGGCGAGGCTCGCCGTCTCCAGGCGCGCGACGCCGTCGGCCACCGGCGCGGTGCCCAGCACGGCGCTGCCGTCACGGAACTCGACCGTGCCCGCGGCGGCAGGCGCGACGGTCGCGGCGAGCGTCACGGTCGTGCCCGCGACGGAGGTGCCCGCCGGCGTCACGGCGAGCGTGGTCGTCGTCGCCTGCGCCGGGGCCGCCGGCTCGGGGGACTCGACGCGCGCGGTCAGCGTCGCGATCGGCTTGCCCGCGTACGACGAGAAGTAGGAGGAGACGTCGCCGAGCGACGCCGCGACGGTCCCGTTCGCCACGAACGTCACCTGGTCGCCGTCGCGCGTCGCCGACACCGCGACGTCCGCGACCTTGGCGCCGTCGCCCGCTCCGGCGTTCACCGTGCCCGCGAAGTCGGCGTAGAGGACGCCGGTCGTGGGCCCGGTGAGGTCGAGGCGCAGGTCGGAGACGGTCACGTCGAGCGCGCCGTGGTGGCCCTGGTAGCGGGTCGAGCCCCCGAGCCGCACGGAGCCGATGCCGGACCCGTCGTCGTAGGTGCCGGACGCCGGGCCGTAGGAGGACTGGCCCCCTTGGAGGGCCGGCGTGACCGTGCCCTGCGCGATCGGGCCGGTGACGTACGACGTCCAGGAGTCGACGAAGTTCCAGGTGGCCGAGCCGCCCGTCACGTCGGACGGGGCCGCCTGCGCGGGAGCCCCCGCTCCCGCGACGGTCAGGCCTGCGGCGAGGGCCGCGGCGAGGAAGGAGGCGAGGCCGCGGCGGACGCGTCTCGACGATGAAGTGCGCACAAGGTCTCCCGTGCTGGTCCGGGCGAGGTCCCGGCGGGAGCGGGACCGACGACGCGGAGCGTTCTGACGCTCCGTCGTGACGGACCATATAAGGCTCGCCTCACCAAAGCAAGGTAAGGCTGACCTATCTCGGTGTGACGCGTGCCTCGTCGCGCGGCTGCTCGCACGACGACGCCCCGTGGCGTGGCCACGGGGCGTCGGCGGGAGGACCGGGATCAGGCGAGGCCGAGGTCTTCCAGGCTGAAGAGGAAGTGGTACGGCACGCCGAGCGCCTCGATCTTCTCGCCCGCGCCCGTCGCGCGGTCGACGATCGTCGCCACCCCGACGACCTCGCCACCGGCGGCGCGCACGGCCTCGATCGCCGTGATCGGAGACCCGCCCGTCGTCGTGGTGTCCTCGACCACGACGACCTTGCGGCCGGCGACGTCCGGGCCCTCGATCTGCCGCTGCATGCCGTGCGCCTTGGCCGCCTTGCGCACGACGAACGCGTCGAGGTCCTGCCCGCGCGAGGCCGCGGCGTGCAGGAGCGCGGTCGCGATGGGGTCGGCCCCGAGGGTCAGCCCGCCGACGGCGTCGACCTCCGCCGTCCCGAGCCCACGCTCCTCGAGGAGGTCGAGGAGCTGGTGCCCGATGAGCGGCGCGGCGCGGTGGTGCAGCGTCACGCGCCGCAGGTCGACGTAGTAGTCCGCCTCCTTGCCGGAGGAGAGCGTCACCCGGCCGTGCACGACGGCGAGCTCACGGATGAGGGCGAGCAGCTGCTCGCGGGGCGTGTCGGCGAGCGTCGAGCCCAGATCACTAGTCACGACGGCCAGGGTAGTCGGCGGGGCGCCGCCCGTCAGGACCGCCCGGGCGTTCCCGGCCCCTCACGCGTGGACCGGCTCCACCGGGCTCGCGCCGAAGGGCCCGTACGTCGCGCCGCCCACCCGCTCGGCGTCGTCGATGTAGCGGACCAGGGCCTCGCGGGACCGGGTCAGCGTGTCGATCTGGTCGTCCACGCGATCCAGCCGCGCCCGCAGGGCGGTCAGCAGCTCCGGGCATCCCACGAGCTCCGGAGCCTCCCCGGTGGCGCACGGCAGCAGGTAGCGGATGTCCTCGGTGGACAGCCCGGCGTCGAGCAGGTGCCGGATCTGCCTCACCTTCACCAGGTCGGCTTCGTCGTACCGGCGGTATCCGCCCGCGGTACGGTCCGGTTCCAGCAGCCCCTGGTCCTCGTAGTACCGGAGCTGGTGGGCCTTGACCCCGCTCCGACGGCTCAGCTCTCCGATGTGCACGACGCCCCCTTGACCTTCAGACCGGTCTGAACGTCGACCATGCTGCCATGGCACACCACACGAGCACCCAGACCAGCACCGAGACCAGCACCGAGACCAGCACCGAGACCAGCACCGACGTGACGATCGTCGGCCTGGGGCTGATGGGCAGGGCTCTGGCAGACGCGTTGCTGACGGCGGGGCACCGGGTGACGGTCTGGAACCGCACGGCCGCGAAGGCGGAGGGACTCGCCGCCCGAGGTGCGCGGCTCGCCGCCTCGGTCGCGAGCGCGGTCCTCGCGAGCCCCGTGAGCATCGTCTGCGTCGCGGACTACGAGTCGCTCCGGCAAGCGTTCGCGTCGGTCTCCGGGGAGCTCGACGGCCGGGTCCTGGTCAACCTGACCTCGGGCGACCCGGAGCAGGCCCGCGAGCTGGCCCGGTGGGCGGACCAGGCAGGCGCCCGCTCGCTCGACGGCGCGATCATGGCGGTCCCCTCGACCATCGGCACCGCCGACGCGGTCATCCTGCTGAGCGGTTCGAGGGCGGCCTTCGAGACCCACCAGTCCCTCCTCGCCGCACTCGGAGACGCGACCTTCCTCGGCGACGACCACGGCCTGTCGGCGCTGTACGACGTCGCCGGCCTCAGCGTGATGTGGGGCGTCCTGAACGCCTGGCTCCAGGGGGTGGCGCTGCTGAGCACCGCCGGCGTCGACGCGTCCGCCTTCACGCCGTTCGCGGCGCAGGTCGCGCAGGAGACGGTCGGGTGGCTGCCCGGATATGCCGCCCAGATCGACCGCGGCTCCTTCACGCCCGACGACGCGACGCTCGCCACCCACGCGGGCGGGATCGCCCACCTGGTCCGCGTGAGCGAGAAGCTGGGCGTCGACGCGGAGCTCCCGCGGCTGTTCGGGTCGGTGGTGGCCCGCGCGATCGCCGCCGGCCGGGCGGAGCTGAGCTACGCCGCGCTGATCGAGCAGCTCACCCCGGCGCCGGGCGCCTCCTGACGAGCGAGGCCGCGCACCTACCGGTACTTGCCGATCGCCCGGACGGCCGAGCGGGGCATCGCCCGCAGCGCGGCCGACGCGACGCGGTAGCGCACCGACGGGGTCGAGATGACGACGCCGCGCCGCACGTCCGCGAGCGCCGTCGCGACCACGCGGTCGGCGGCGAGCCACGCGAGGTCCGGCAGGACGGACTTGTCGATGCCGGCGCGGTCGTGGAACTCGGTGTGCGTGAAGCCCGGGCACAGGACGGTCGCGGTGACCCCCGTGCCGTGCAGCTCGACGGCGAGGCCCTCCGTGAACGAGCGCACCCACGCCTTCGCCGCCGCGTACGTGCCGCCGGCCGTGAGGGCGGCGACGGACGCGACGTTGAGGATCGCGCCGCGTCCCCGCTCCGTCATCTGCCCGGCGGCGGCGTGGGACAGGACCAGGACGGCCCGGACCATGACGTCGAGCGCACGGAGCTCGACGTCGAGGTCGCCGTCCACGAAGTGCTGCTGGGTCGCGAAGCCCGCGTTGTTGACGAGCAGCCCGACCGGCCGCTCGTCCGGGCCCCCGGTCGAGGCGAGGCGCTCGGCCACGCGCGCGACGTCGTCGGGCACGGAGAGGTCGGCCGGCAGGACCTGGACCCGCACGCCCGCGGCGGCCCGGATCTGGCCCGCGACCTCCTCGAGGCGCGCCTCGTCGCGCGCGACGAGCACGAGGTCGTGCCGCGCCGTGGCGAGCTGCCACGCGAACTCCAGGCCCAGGCCGGCGCTCGCGCCGGTGATGAGTGCTGTCGCCATGGCCACAGCCTACGGGCGGCGGCGCCCGGACCCCGCCGCCACACGGACACCGACGTCGGTACGGTGGAGCCCGTGCGCCTCGCGACCTGGAACATCAACTCCGTCCGTGCCCGCGTCGACCGGGCGGTCGCGTTCCTCGAGCGGACCGGGACCGACGTCCTCGCGCTCCAGGAGACCAAGTGCGCCGACGCCCAGTTCCCCGTCGCGCCGTTCGAGGCGGCGGGGTACGAGGTCGCGCACGTGGGCGTGAACCAGTGGAACGGCGTCGCGGTCGTCTCGCGCGTCGGCCTGGACGACGTCGAGACCTCCTTCCCGGGCCAGCCCGCCTTCGGCGAGAAGGTCGAGGCGCGCGCCCTGGGCGCGACGTGCGGCGGCGTGCGTGTGTGGAGCCTGTACGTCCCGCACGGCCGCGAGGTCGGCGACCCGCACTACGCGTACAAGCTGCGCTGGCTCGACGAGCTGCGCGGCCGGGCCGAGGGCTGGCTCGCGGACGACCCCGCGGCGCAGGTCGCCCTGGTCGGGGACTGGAACGTCGCGCCGCTCGACACCGACGTGTGGGACGTCGCGTACTTCGCGGGCAAGACGCACGTGACGCCCGCGGAGCGGGACGCGTTCGCCGCGTTCGGGGCAGCCGGGTACACCGAGGTCACGCGCGAGGCGCTCCCCGCCGAGCACACGTACACGTACTGGGACTACCAGCGGCTGCGCTTCCCGCGGAACGAGGGCATGCGGATCGACTTCGCCTACCTCTCCCCCGCCGCGCGCGCCCGCGTGACCGGCGTGACGATCGACCGCGACGAGCGCAAGGGCAAGGGCGCGTCGGACCACGTGCCGGTCGTCGTCGACCTCGAGGACTGAGCGGCTGTCCCGCCCGCGGCGCACGGCCGCGGGCGGGACGGTCGAGGCTCTCCCGAGCTACTTCAGGTACGGCCCCGCCTGCCCGACCTTGCCCGGCGCAGGGTTGCCCGGGAGGTCGAGGACGTAGGCGCGCAGGTTGCCCTTGCCCGGTGCGGGGACGGTCAGGGTCCCGGTCGTCACGACCTTCCGGTCGCCCGTCACGGCGTCCACGTAGGTGCCGTTCGGGACGCGGGAGAAGGTCGCGGCGTCCGTCACCGTGACGAGCACGAAGCTGTCCACGGCACCCTCGGTGAACCGGCGCTTGTACGCCATGTTCCCCTGCACGCCGACCGTCGAGTACTGCCCCTTCTGGAGCGCCGGCACGGCGCGACGGATCTGGTTGAGCCGCTGCACGTGCTGGACGAGCGGCTTCTGGAGCGTCTGCGCGACCGCGCCCGACGCGGACTCCACGACGCCGAAGTCGCTCGCCACGACGTCGCCCGCGAGGTGGTCGCCGTAGTACGCGCGTCCGGTGGTCGCGAGCGGGCACGTCGGCCCGCAGTCGATCGGCTTGCCTGCCTGGAACTCGATCTCCGAGCCGTAGTAGAGCGTCGGGATGCCCCGGAACGTCCACATGAGGCTCATGTTCTCCGCCCACGCGTCGGTGCCGCCGGCGTAGCGCACGGTCGACTTGTTGGGCCCGTAGTCGTGCGAGTCGACGTACACGACGTTGTACGTCGCGTCGTTGTACGAGTCGTCCGAGTCCTTGCCGTTGTGGTACGCGTTGCCCGCGTCCCCGAAGTTCATGTGCATGCGCATGTCGATGACGTTCATGCCCGAGAACTTCGAGTGGTCGGGCGCGTGGTACGTGTTGCCGTCGGCGCCCCCGAGGAACGCGTTGTCCGACGTCGGCTGGTTGCCCGTGCCCAGGAGGTTCTCGTACTGGAACTGCTCGGCGGCGGCCACGACGTCGTCCAGGGAGTACTCCTTGCGCTCCTTCCACGTGTAGAACTGCGCGGAGTGGTTCACGGAGCCGCGGTTCCACTTGTCGTTGACGAACGCCGCGACCTCGCCGAAGACGTAGAAGTCCTTGCCCTTCTCGCCGTGCGTCGCCACGGCGTGCTCCTGGATCGCGGGCAGGAAGTGCCGGTTCCACATGACGCGCGGGACGTGCACGGCGGTGTCGACGCGGAAGCCGTCGACGCCCATGTCGATGTACCGGTTGTAGGCGTCGATGAGGTACTGCTGCACCTCGGCGTTCTCGGTGTTGAAGTCGGCCAGGTCGTCGTGCAGCCAGCAGTCCTGCGCGTCCTTGCCCTCCCAGTTGCCGATCCAGCACTGGTGGTACGTGCTCTTCGGGAACATGCCCGACGTGGGCGAGGGCCACTGGCAGTGGTAGATCTGAAACCCCTCCGGGCTCTTGTACTGCGTGGGCGTGCCGAACCCGGAGCACGTGCTCCCCGCCGGGGCGGTCGTCGACCACAGGTCGCCGTTGTACGTGCGGCCCTTCGCGAGCGCGTTCTGCGCGGCGGTCAGGGTCGGGTCGTTCCCGTCGTTCTCCTCCATCGGGTCGTACTCGCGGCCCTCCTCCTTCGCCGAGTACATCCAGTCCCACTGCCCGTCGCGCGCGCCCCACACGGTCGGCACGAACAGGCCCTTGGCGCCCCAGCGCGACGAGTGGTTGTACACGACGTCCTGGTAGATCTTGATGCCCTTCGCGTGCGCCGCGTCGATGAGCTCCTGGTAGGAGGCGCCCGGCGTCTCGAGGCGCGGGTCCACCCGGAAGAAGTCCCAGCCGTGGTAGCCGTGGAAGTCGTAGTCGGACCGGTTGAGCACGACGGGCGTGATCCAGATCGCCGAGAAGCCGAGGCCCTTGACGTAGTCCAGCTTGTCGATCAGCCCCTGGAAGTCGCCGCGGAACATCGGGTCGTCGTTCGCCGCGTTGCCCGACTTCACGTGCTGGGACCCGCCGCGGTTGTTCTCGCTCACGCCGTCGTTGAAGCGCGCGGTCATGACGAAGTAGATCGCGTCCTCGCGCGGGTCCCCGCCGAGCGGCTCGCCCGTCGTGCCCGGGTCGACGACGGGCTTCGTCCCCGTCGTGACGACGACGGGCGCGCTCGCCGCCGAGCGGTTCCCGGCGGCGTCGACGGCCGTCACGGTGTACGTGTACGAGGACCGCTCGAGCAGCCCGACGTCCGTCGCCGACGCGGTCGTGACGTCCCGCGTCACCGGGCCCGCTCCTCCGGTGCGGGTGAGGGTGTAGCCGGTGACGGCCGTGTCGTCCGTCGCGGCGTCCCACGTGACCGTCACGCGCACGCCGTCGGCCGTCGCGACGAGCCCGGACGGGACGCTGGGCGCCTGCGTGTCCGGCTCCTCGGGGACGTCGGGACCGCACGGGCTCCCCGCGACGGGCGCGAGGACGCCGCCCGAGACCGTCTGCGGTCCCGCGGTGTAGCGGTAATTGGCTCCCCCGTTGTTGTCCCAGCGCCCGGCGCCGTCGTTGAAGACGACCTGGCCGCCGCTCGCATCGCCGAGGTCGATGGTGTGCGCGAACCAGCCCGCGCACGCGGCGGTCATCGGCGTGCCCGGGACGCTCGTCCACGCGCCCGAACCCACCTGGTAGTGGATCTTCGGCGCGGCCCACGACGTCGCGTAGTAGATCGTCGCGGTGGGGTCGGCGGGGTCCGTGGGGTCCGTGGGATCGGTGCCGCACGGCGACGCGCCCGACGTGAGCGCGCCGTCCCGCACGACGACCGTCCCCGCGCCCGCGCGGTAGTTGGCGCCCCGGTTGTTGTCCCACGTCCCGGCGCCGTCGTTGAAGGTGAGCTGCACCCCGGACGCCGCGCCGAGGTCGATCTCGGCCGTGAGCCAGCCCGCGCAGGCGTCCGCCATCGGGACGCCGGGGACCGTCGTCCACGCGGCGCCGTCGACGCCGTAGTGGACGTTCGTCACCGTCCAGCCCGGGCGGTCGGGGTAGAAGACGGTCGTCGTGGCCGTCGTCGCGGTCGCCGCGGTCGTCGTCGTGCTCGGCGCCGCGACGGCGCTCAGGCCGGCCGCCCCCGGCAGGGCGACGGCGAGGGCCAGGGCCCCCGCCAGGCGTGCCCGCGATCTTGCGAGCCTCGTTGTTCGCATCCGTGATCCTCCGTGTCTGTCCCGGCGTCGGTGCCGGGACGTCGGCCGCCGGTCCGCGTGCCGCCGTCGTGGAGGACGCACCCGGCTGTACCGTTGCTGCAAGATGTAGCAATATCTGCGACGGCTTACAAGAGCCTGTTCATACGGCGGACGGCGCGCCGCCCCCGTCGCTACGGTGTGTCCATGACCACGCCCCCCGTCCCGCCGTACGGGTCGCCCGACGAACCCGTCGACCCGTACGCCGCCCCGCGCCCGCACCAGCCGCCGCTCACCCCGTACAACCCGCCGACCGACGCCGGCGCCCCGGCGCCGGAGCAGGGCGGTTTCGTGGCACCGTCCGGGGCGGGCGGCGGGTACCCGGGCACACCGGCACCCGGGACGGGAGCCCCCTACGGTGCGCCCGCCGCTCCGGTCGGGCAGGGGTCGCCCTACGGCCCGGGCACCGCACCCGCCTACGGCTCCGCACCGGGCGGCGGGTACCCGCCGTCGGACCCGTCCGCCTACCCCGGGTCTCCCGGCTACGGCGCCTACCCGCCCCCGTACGGGTCCGTGTACACGGCGCCGCCGCGGACGAACGGGCTGGCGCTCGCGTCGATGATCGTCTCGATCGCGAGCCTCGTGCTCTGCGCGGGCTTCCCCGGGATCGTCGGCCTCGTCCTCGGGATCGTCGCGCTCAACCAGGTGATGCGCGACGGGACGCGCGGGCGCGGGTTCGCCGTCACCGGGATCGTCGTGGGGGCCGTCTGCACGGCGTTCGCGATGCTCATCGTGCTCGCCGCGACCCTGAGCGACTCGTAACCGTGGCCGACGACGACCTCTTCGCCCCGCCCGGCGGCCCGGCCGACCCGCCCCGGCCG
>NZ_LUAZ01000044.1:0-34301 GCF_001647255.1 Cellulosimicrobium sp. I38E | reverse complement strand
GGTGGGCGCGCCCGGTGGGGTGCGGGCAGCGGCCCGGTCTACGAGAGGCAACGCCTCACCGTCGGTCGGTGTTCCGACGCGTCGTGAAGGTCTGGTGAACGTCGCGGGATGTCCGCGGCCTGGCCGCCCCCACGGCGCCCGGCCGGTCCGCCTCGGCGCGTCGCGGTCCCAGGCTCCCGGGTTTCGATGCCCGACGCAACTCGTCACGGCCGCCACCGCCCGGACGTGCGCACGCTCACACCGGCGGCGCGAGGACCCGGGAACAAACCCGCGGGGCGGGGGGTTGAGCGGCATGTACATGCAAACGCATCGACCTAGGACTCACGGGAGCACACCATGCAGTTCGGCATCTTCACCGTCGGCGACGTCACGACGGACCCCACGACGGGCCGGACCCCCGACGACACCGAGCGCGTGCGCGCGATGCTGACCATCGCGAAGCACGCGGACGAGGCGGGCCTGGACGTCTTCGCCACGGGCGAGCACCACAACCCGCCGTTCGTCCCGTCCTCGCCGACGACCATGCTCGGCTACCTCACCGGTGTGACGAAGAACATCGTCCTGTCGACGTCCACGACCCTCATCACGACGAACGACCCGGTGCGCCTCGCGGAGGAGTACGCGATGCTCCAGGTCATCTCGAACGGGCGCATGGACCTCATGATGGGCCGCGGCAACACGGGCCCGGTGTACCCGTGGTTCGGGCAGGACATCCGCAACGGCATCCCGCTCGCGATCGAGAACTACGCGCTGCTGCGTCGCCTGTGGACCGAGGACGTCGTGGACTGGGAGGGCAAGTTCCGCACCCCGCTGCAGGGCTTCACCTCGACCCCGCGCCCGCTGGACGGCGTGCCGCCGTTCGTGTGGCACGGCTCGATCCGCAGCCCCGAGATCGCCGAGCAGGCGGCCTACTACGGCGACGGGTTCTTCCACAACAACATCTTCTGGCCCATCAGCCACACCAAGCAGATGGTGCAGTTCTACCGCCAGCGCTGGGAGCACCACGGCCACGGCCCCGCGGACACCGCGATCGTCGGCCTCGGCGGCCAGGTGTTCATGCGCAAGGACTCCCAGAAGGCGTGGGACGAGTTCCGCCCCTACTTCGACAACGCGCCCGTGTACGGGCACGGCCCGTCGATGGAGGACTTCACGCGCGAGACGCCGCTCACCGTCGGCTCCCCGCAGCAGGTGATCGACCGGTACGCCGCGATGCGCGAGCACGTGGGCGACTACCAGCGTCAGCTGTTCCTCATGGACCACGCCGGCCTGCCGCTCAAGACGGTGCTCGAGCAGATCGACCTCCTCGCGGGCGAGGTCGTGCCCGTGCTCCGCAAGGAGATGGAGGCCGCCCGGCCCGCGCACGTGCCGGCGAACCCGCCGAGCCACGCCGAGCGGGTCGCCGCGGCCCGCGCCGCCGGGACCGAGGGCGCCGCGCACGTCGGCGGCACCGAGGACCGCTGGACCGGGCGCACCGCCGAGGACGACCAGGAGCCGGCGAAGGCCGGCGCCGCGTTCGGGCTGTAGCCCGCGCCGTCCCGCGGCCGGCACGACCGGCCGCGAGACCGGCCGCCCGACGACGTACGGTCGAGGGGTGCCCCGCGCACCCCGGTCGACCGGCCGCCGTCGGGCACCCGCACCACCCGGCCCGGCGACGGGCCGACCCCCGCACGACTCGCCACACCCCAGGAGCACCGCATGACCGCCAGCACCCCCGCCCCGGACCGCCGCCTCGTCGTGGTGTCCGCCGGCCTGTCCAAGCCGTCCTCCACGCGCCTGCTCGCCGACCGGCTCGGCGAGGCCACCGTGCGCGAGCTCCAGGGCCTCGGCGTGAGCGCCGAGGTCGAGACCGTCGAGCTGCGCGACCACGCGCACGCCGTCGTCGACGCCATGCTCACCGGCTTCCCCACGGGCGAGCTCGCCGGGGTCCTCGAGCGCCTGACCGCCGCCGACGGGATCGTCGTGACCACCCCGCTGTTCACCACCACGTACTCCGGGCTGCTCAAGTCGTTCGTCGACGTCCTCGACAAGGACTCGCTCACCGGCACGCCCGTGCTGCTCGGCGCGACCGGCGGCACCTCGCGCCACTCGCTCGCGCTCGAGTACTCGCTTCGGCCGCTGTTCACCTACCTGCGGGCCGACGTCGCCACGACGTCCGTGTTCGCCGCGACGGACGACTGGGCCGCCGCCGAGGCCGACGCCGGCGGCGGGCTGCCCGCCCGGATCGCGCGCGCGGGACGCGAGCTCGCGGAGAAGGTCGCCCTGCGCAAGAACACCGGCCCCGCCGACCCGTTCGCGGCCACGCCCGACTTCACGGCGCTGCTCGGCGGGCTCTGACCCACCCCGTGACTGCGCGCCCCCGGCCACCGGTGCTCCCGGCCGGGGGCGCGCTCACGTCGTCCTGACCTGCGGCGACACCACCCGAGGGGTTGCTCTCGGAGGGTGTCGCGCGGCAGGATCGGGGGACCGACGACGACGGGGGAGCACCATGAGCACCAGCGCGACCGAGGGCCACACCGAGGCGCAGCCGGCAGGACCGGCCCCGGAGCCCGCCGTCGAGGCCGTCGCCCCCGTCACGGTCGCGGTCCCGGTCGTCGAGGCGCTCGCCACGCACGCCGACGGCCCCCGCCTCCCGGCCCCGCCCCGGAGGCGACCCGTCGGCGTCGTGACCGTCCCCGGCCGGGTGCCCGACACGTCGCGCTTCGCCGCCGCGCCCCGCTACCCGGCCATGTTCCACGTCGCCGGCGGCCGGCTCGTGTGGGACGGCGCACGGCTGCGCCTCGTCCGCGGCGACGACACCGTGGTCGAGCCCGCCGGGCGACCCGTCGTGACCGTCACCGGGGACGGGCCGACCGTCGTCGTGACCTGGCGCGACGAGCACCCCGGGGCGCGGTCGACCCGCGCCGTCCTGCTCGACGGGTCGTCCGCACGCTTCGCGCGGTTCGCGCGCTCGCTCGCGGACACGCGACCCGGGAGCGTCGTCGTCGACGACCGGACCGTCCCCTCGCCGCGCGTGCCACGCCTCCAGCCCGACCAGGCGGGCACCGCCCGACGCCCCGGCGTGTTCGCCCGCGCCCTGTGGCGCGTCGTCGGGCGCGGCACACCCGCCGCGAGCGCCACCACGGGCGACGGGGGAGCGGCGCTCGTCGCCCGCCTCGAACGCCTCGCCGCCCTGCACCGCGCCGGCGACCTCACCGACACCGAGTTCGCGCGCGCGAAGCAGGCGCTGCTCGGCTGACGGGCCGGCCGGGGTCCGGCTGCCGTCAGTCCCCGGTCGGGCCCCACCCGGTCACGTCGACCTGCGTCATGACGGACCGGCCGTCGCGGAAGTCCCCGTACCGCGCCCAGGCGAGCACGACCCGCAGCACGACGATGCCGTCGTCGGCCAGCGACCCCGCGAACTGCGGGAACGCCGCCGCGTACGCCGCGGCGCAGCGCTCCCGGTCCGCACCCACCGGCACGTCCGCCACGCCCTCGCACTGCAGCGTCGTCCCGTCCGTGCCACCCACGGTCACCGCGACGCGCGGGTCTCGAGCCAAGTTCGCCACCTTGCGCGACGTCGCACGCGCGTCGAACACCAGCTCGCCCGCGCCCGTCGCCGCCACCGCGAGGAAGGCGGCCTGGGGCCTGCCGTCGTCGCCCAGCGACGCGACGACACCCCACCCCTGAGAACGGACATAGCCGACGAACGTCTCCCGGTCCATGGCGCCACCGTAGCGCCCCGCCCGCCGGACCGGAGACAGGGAAGACGTCGACACGAAAACCCTGGACCGCCACGGACGCCACCTGGCACCGTCGCACGATGACGGACTTCCGCACCGACCTCGCCGGCACCGACCAGGAACGCCTCTGGGACGCCGGCGCCGCAGCCCGGTACGACACCCCCGGCGAGGGCATGTTCGCACCCGACGTCCTCGACCCCGCCGTCGACCGGCTCGCGGCGCTCGCAGGCCGGGGGAGCGCGGTCGAGCTCGCCGTCGGCACCGGCCGGGTCGCGATCCCGCTCGCCGCGCGCGGCGTGCCCGTGACCGGCATCGAGATCTCCCGGCACATGGTCGCCCGGCTGCGCGAGAAGGCCGACGAGACGACCCTGCCCGTCGTCGTCGGCGACATGGCCACCGCCCGGGTCCCGGGGGAGCACACGCTCGTCTACCTCGTGTACAACACGATCTCGAACCTGCTCACCCAGGACGCCCAGGTCGCGTGCTTCCGCAACGCCGCCCGCCACCTCGCCCCCGGAGGCCGGTTCGTCGTCGAGCTCTGGGTCCCCGAGCTGCGCGCCCTCCCGCCCGGCCGTACCGCGACCGTCTGGCACGACGAGCCCGGCTACCTCGGCGTCGACACCTACGACGTCCTCCACCAGCGCGTCGTGTCCCACCACGTCCGGTTCGACGACGACGGCCGCACCACGGTGGGACGCACACCCCACCGGTACGTCTGGCCCGCCGAGCTCGACCTCATGGCCCGCCTCGCCGGCCTCGAGCTCGAGACCCGCCACGCGGGATGGGCGGGGGAGCCGTTCACCGCCGAGTCCCGCTCCCACGTGTCCGTGTACCGGCGCCCGCCGCACCCGTCCTCCGCGTCGTGATATCCCACCCCGATGGACCAACCCCGTCGTCGCACCCGACCCGTCGTCCTCGCCACCGCCGTGCTCGCCGCCCTCACCGCCTGCTCCGGCGGGGTGACGGCCCACGACCTCGTGACCCGCCTCGCCGACGAGCCCGTCCCCGACGACGCCCTCCCCGGCACGATGACGCCCGACGAGATGGACCCCGACTCGGCCCGACGCCTGGGCGAGCTCGACGGGGTCACCTTCTACGCCGGGGCCGGCAGCCGCGACGGGCAGGACGTCGTCTGCCTCGTCACCGTCGTGCCAGGAGACACCCCGCAGGACGACGCGGGAGCCGCCACGTGCGGCCTCGTCACCGACCTCGACGACTCCGACCTCCCGCTCAGCCTCCTCGCCCCGGACGGGACGCGGGTCACCGCGGTCCTCGTCCCCGACGGCCTCCCCACCGATGCCGACCTCACCCGCGTCACGCCCAACCTCGCCGCCGTGGTCTCACGCACCCCCTGAACCCCGGGAGCTCAGGCCGCCCCGCTCACCCTCCGGACGACGCCTCGATCGTGTCCAGGTCGCGCACCGCGAAGCGGTGGTGCTCCCACTCCTCCTCGAGGATCACGTGCACGCACGACAACGTCGTCTCCGGGTACTGCGGCGACCAGGGGTTGCGCCGTACCACCGCCAGCCCCTCCGACGTCACCCCCGCCAGGAAGTCCCGCACCATCGCCACCCGGCCCGCGCGCGCCTCCAGCACCTCCCCGTACGACGGCGTCCCCGTCACGAACAACGACAGGTCCAGCCCGTCCTCCGCCGCCTGCGGGCCGGCCTGCCCCAACGGGTGGAACGGCTGCTCCACCTCCAGCACCGCCCGCCCCAACCACGCGTCCGTCGCCAGCACCAGGTGCCGCAACGTCTGCGCGAACGACCACTCGCCGTCCACCGACACGTCCACGGCGCTCGCGGGCAGGGCCGCCGCCCGCTCGAGCGTCGCCGCCCACGTCGACTCCAGCGCCGCCCACGCCGCGCGCAAGCCCTCCGGGTCGCCGGCACGACGCAGCTCCCGCCCCGGGAACCGGCGGTCCAGCTCCGCCTCCACGAAGCCGGTCACGTCGACCCCGTTCACGCGGAAGGTCGCAGCACCATCCGCGAGCCAGGGCGCATCGATGTCGACGCCCTCCACCTGCACGCCCCGCATGACCACGCCGGACAGGTCGGACTCCACGAACCGCGCGCCCCGCAGGTCCGCGCCGTCGAACGTCGCACCCCGCAGGTCGTCGGAGCGGGTGAACCGGGCCATGAGACGCCTCCTCGGGAACGGCCCGCCCGAGGACCGACCGGCCCGGGGGAGAGGCCTCGACACACCGACGGCGCGGTGCGTGGACTCAGCCGGGGGAGAGGCGTGCACCCCTCGGTGGCGGAACCGACGAACGGGGACGACGACTCGCACGCTACGCCGCCCGACCCACACCCGACCAGAGGTGGTCGGCACGCGCCGACGTGGGGGAGCATCGGACCATGCCGATCCTGCCCACCGAACGCGACCCCCGACTCGTCACCGTGCGCCGCGGCGGCACGCTCACCGACGACCACCACCGCCAGCTCGCCCGGTGGGCCGTCGAGTGCACCGAGCACGTCCTGCCGATCTTCGAGGACGCCCGCCCCGACGACACCCGACCCCGCGACGCCCTCGACGTCGCCCGCGCCTGGATCCGCGGCGAGGTCCCCATGAAGACCGCGCACAGCACCGCCTTCGTCGCGAACGCCGCCGGGCGCGACCAGCCCGCACCCGTCAAGTACGCGGCGCTCGCGGCCGGGCAGGCGGTGGCGGTCGCGCACGTCGCGGCGCACGACCTCGGCGCGGCCGCGTACGCGATCCGGGCAGCGGCCGCCGACGCCGCGACCCGGGGCGAAGACCCCGAGGCGGCGCGCCTCGCGGAGCGGGACTGGCAGCGCGAGCGCATCCCGGCGGAGCTGCGCGAGCTCGTCCTCGACGACCAGCGGCGCCGGAGCTCGATCTGCTGGGACGTGTTCGACGACTGAGGCCGGGCCGGTCGTCGGAACGCGGGCCGGTCGGGTGTCCCAGGCCTCAGCGCAGGAGGTCGTCGTACGTGGCGAGGGGGATGCGGCCCTCCGCCGCGGCAGCGACGTCCTCGTCGCCGGCCACGAGGACGTCGGCCTGGAGCACGGCCACCGCCACGTACTCGGCGACCGTCGTGTCGTCCGCGTCGAGCTCGCGTGCGATCCGCCACGCCGTGGCCCGGGAGACACGGTCGCCGAGCAGGCGGATCTTCAGCGTGGCGATGCCGTCCAGGCGGGCGCGCGCCGTCTTCTCGTCCAGCACGCCGCGGCGCACGTCGCGGTAGAGCATCGAGAGCGCGTGGCTGCGCAGCACGGCAGGACCGACGAGCGGGCGACGCGCACCGAGGCCGACGTCGTCCCGCACGAGGCGCAGCGCGGTGACGGCGTCGATCGCGCACCGGGTGGACGGTTCGACGACGACGGATCCCATGGCAGCCAGTAGACACCCGAGGACCCACGACGGCCCGGGAACACCCGTGGGAGGCGGCGAGAGAGGCCGTCCGACCCCTTCTGCGCAACGCCGATAATGTACATTATGTCATTTCGGCGAAGAGAGGCGACCCCCGACGCATCACGAAGAACCCTCGCGCGCTCCCCTTCGACATGAGCACGACGACGTACGCACCCCGGCTCGTCACGCACCGCCCTGCCGCCCGCGCCGCGGACCGGAGCGACGGGCGGCGGCTGCTCGCGAGCCTCGTGGCGCTCGCGCCGTCCCGGGCGTCGTCAGGAACGGTCTCCGGGACGTTCGCCACGACGTCACCGTTCGCCGAGCTCGCTCCGGACGGACGTCGGCCTCGACGGGTCGTCGCGACGATGCTCGCGACGCTGGCCTGGGTCCCGGTGCTCGCGCTGACCCTCGTGGCGTTCGCCGTCGTCGGCGTCGCGGCCGGCCTGGCGACCGCCGTCGTGTGGTGCTGGCGCTCGGTGTCCCCCGCGCGGACGCCGCAGGCCGGGCCAGGTGGCGCTGACGCACCCCGAGGCGAGCTCGAACCGACGGCCGCCTCGACCGCCGCGGCGGTCGGGCCCCGCGGGCGACCCCTGGTGCGGGACCGCACGCTGGGCTACGATGCCTAGAATCGGACATACAACGCAAACCATTGTGTTTAGGTCAACAGCGTGGTGAGGCACTGTCGTCACCCCGCATGACCGCAGCACCGCCCACCCCGGGTGCGGCGCCGCCTCGTCCGAACCTCCCCCGGACACACCTCGGGCACGCCCCCGCACGTCCGGCGGGCGCCCCCTCTGCTCTCCCCGCGTCCGCTACCCGGCGCCCCGTGCGTGTGCCAGCCTGGGCACGTGCCCGACGCCGACGCTCCCCGGACGCCCTTCCCTCCCCCGCCGCTGCCCGACGTCGTCGGCGCGCGCGAGCGCACGGTGCACGTCGTGACGCACCCCGAGGCGACGCACCACGTCGAAGGTCTCGTCGGCGGCGTCCACGACTCCGACCTCACCGCGGCGGGCATGCGGCACGCGGCGCTGGTCGCCGCGGCGCTGCGAGCCCGGGTCCCGCGCGACGCCCTGGTCGACGTCGTCGCGTCCGACCTCCTGCGCACGCGCCGCACCGCGACCGCGGTCGGCGAGGCGCTCGGCGTGGCGCCACGGCTGGACGCCCGGCTGCGCGAGGCGTCCTACGGCGACGCGGGCGGGCGTCCGCAGGCGTGGCTGGACGCGCGGTTCGTCCCGCCACCGGCGGTGGGCGACCGGCTGCGGCACGACGTGGGCGTCGCCGGCGCGGAGACGCGGCTCGACGTCGCGCTGCGGGTGTACGCGGCGACGACGGACCTGCTCCGCCGCGCCGTGGACCACCAGGTAATCGTCACGCACGGGTTCGCGGCGACCTTCGTCGTCGCAGCGTGGACCGGGATGCCGGTCGAGACCGCGGGGCACGTCGCGTTCCCCGTCGCCTCCGGGAGCATCACGACCCTGCGCGAGGACGGGTTCTTCCACAACCGCGCGGTGCTGGGCGTCGGGGACGTCGCCCACCTGGACGAGGGGCGCTGAGCCGTCGACCGGCTCCCGGCGTCGGCGCAGGTCAGAGCGCCGTCCGGTCGGGTCGGTGTCGGTGGCACGACCTAGGCTGGCGGCGACCGCACCCCGAAGGAGGCCCGCTCATGGTCGCCCCGCCCCGCCTCGAGCGGATCACCGTCGCCGAGGCGGCCGACCGCTACCTCGCGTCCGTCGCCGCGCAGACCCTGCGGGGCGTCCTGTCGCCGACGACGCGCCGCAGCTACGAGCGCGACGTGGCGGAGTTCGCACGGCTCGCCGGGCCGGCCCGCGTGCTGGACGACGTCGCCGGCGAGGACGTCGACGACGTCCTCCTGCGCTACCAGACCACTCCCGACGGCCGGTACGCGGACGCGTCGCGCAAGGAGGGGAGCTCGGGCCGGTCCGCCGCGACGGTCAACCGTTTCCGCCAGTCGGTCACGCGCTTCTTCTCCCACGCGGCCCGCGAGGGCTGGGTCCAGGCCGACCCGATGCAGTGGGCCTCTCCCCCGGCCCGCCTGCGCGACGGCCTGCGGGTCGCGCGCACGGCGCTGTCCGCGGGCTCCGCGGCGTCGCTGCTCGAGGTCTCCGCGGCACGGGCGCCGGCCGACCCGGCCGTCGGACGCCGGGACCAGGACCTCCAGCTCCGCGACCGCCTCGTCGTCGCGCTCCTGCTCGTCCTCGGTCCCCGCGTCTCCGAGCTCGAGCGCGCGAACCTCGACGACTTCTCCCGCGAGCCCGACCAGACGCGCTGGCGTATCCAGGGCAAGGGCGGTCACGTCCGCACCGTGACGCTCTCCGCCCCGCTCGCCGCCGCGCTCGAGGAGTACCTGGAACGTCTGCGCCCCGCGCTCCTCGCGCGTCGCCCCGACGACCCGGACGCGCGGCGCGCGCTCCTGCTGTCCTGGCGCGGCCGACGCATCGACGCGCAGGCGGTCCGCGGCCTCCTGCGGCGGTGCGTCGCGCGCATGCCCGCGCAGTACCGGCGCGAGGCGACGCCGCACGCCCTGCGCCACACGACCGCGACCCTGCTGGCGGCCGAGGGGTGGGACGTGAAGGTGGTCGCCGAGCTCCTCGGGCACGCGTCCATCGCGACCACGGGCGTGTACCTCGACCGGATCGAGGGCGAGCTCGCCGCCGCGATCCGCGCCCACCCGCTCTCCGCGGCGCTCGAGCCCGCCGAGACCTGACGCCCGCCTCGCGGGGCGCGTAGCGTCATCGGTATGGCCTCGCTCCACCGGGTGGAGCTCGTCCCGGACGACGAGCCCGCACCGACCGGGCGCGGCGCACCCGCGGAGGGGGCCCACGGGCCCGCGGCACCGGCCCGACGACGTGCCCTGCTCCTGCGCGTGGGCGCACCCCTCGTGGTGCTCGCCCTCGTCCTCGTCGCCGTCGGGACGTGGCGCACGGCCACCGCCGAGCGGGAACGCCTCGCCCTGCCCGGGGCCGTGGTCTCCCTCGCGGTCCCTCCCGAGCCGGCGTGGGAGAGGGACGCCGCGGCGTCGCGGCTCGCCGTGGTCGGCGACGGCACGGTTCTCGCCGTCGTCACCGGCGACGGGGTGGAGGGGCGCGACGTCGCGACCGGCGCCCGGTCCTGGCGTGCGCTCGACCCGACGGCCTGGTGCGGCCCGGCCACGGGCGAGACGTCGGCCCCCGCGCCTCGACCCGCCGTCGTCACGTGCCTGACCGGCCCCGCGCTCGCGCCCGTCGCGCACGTCCTCGGCCCGGGCGGCCCGACGACCGACCCGGTGCCCCTCGGCGACGACCTCGGCCGCGCGGTCCCCGCGCCCGGCGGGACGGTCCTGCGCTGGTCCCGCACCGGCGGCGTCGTCCACCTCGCGCTCCAGGACGCCCGGACCGCGCAGGTGCGCTGGCGGCAGGACGTCGAGCCGGACGACGCGGAACGCACCGCGATGTGCCGGCCCCAGGTGGCCGGCCAGGCCGCCGTCACGGTCGAGGACGACCTGCTCGTCGTGCGCGGGTGCCGCCTCAGCGCGGTCCTCACCCTCGCCGGGACCCGCCTGGACGCCCGCGGCGACGCGATCACGGCGACCGTCACGCCCCGCGCGGACGGCACGTTCTGGCGCACGACCGTCCGGCCCCCCGACCGCACCGTGGCCACCCAGCTCGTCGCCCCGGACGGGACGGTCCTGACCTCCCTCGCCGGGCGCCTTCTCGTCCCGCTCGTCGGACCCGGCAGGACCGCGACCACCTGGCTCCTCGAGGCCCCGGGCAGGGTGCGCGCGCTCGCGTCGGCGCCCGGTGGGGCCACGGACCCGCCCGGCGAGCTGTGGCGCGTCGACCTGCCGGTCGTGCAGGCCGTGGCGCTCGCGGACGGCCGCGCGGTCCTCGCCACGGGCGACGCGCTCGTCGCCCTCGACGCCCGCACGGGCGAGCGGGTGTGGTCGTGGCCGCGGTCCGCGTCGGCCGCGGGTGGCCCCGACGCCGGGCCGGACCTCGCGCGCGGCGTGACGGCCGCGTTCACGGACGGCGCCACGCTCGCCGTGGTCGCGCCCGACCCCGACTCCCCGCGGCGCGCGCTCCTCGTGGGGCTGTCGCTCGACGACGGGGTGGTGCGCTGGCAGGCCGCGTACGACGCGGACCCGCACGGCTTCGCCGCGGTGGCGGGGCGGGTCGTGCACGTGGACTCCAGCAAGTCCCGCGTCACGGTGCTCGGATGAGGTGCCGAGGTGTGGCGGTCGGGTGAGCTCCGCGTGCGAGCGGACGACGGCCGCGTGAGCCTGACGGGGGACCGGCCCCCGTGCCGAGGTGGCCGGAACGAGACGAGGGAGGACGCCGTGCCGAAGCGCGACCCGGGACCGAGCGTGAAGGACCCCGAGCTGTACGAGAAGCTGCGCGACGAGGGCGACTCGAAGGAGAAGGCGGCGCGCATCGCGAACGCCGCGGCCGGGTCGTCCCGCAAGAGCGTCGGCCGCAAGGGCGGCAAGGCCGGCGACTACGACGACTGGACGGTCGAGAAGCTGCGCAAGCGTGCCGCGGAGATCGGCATCGAGGGCCGCTCCTCGATGCGCAAGGCCGAGCTCGTCAAGGCCCTCCGCTCGCACTGACCCGGGCTCTCGGAGAACCCGGGAGCGGCCGCGGTGCGGGATCTCACCCGCGGCGCGCCCGTCCTGCGGTCGCGCGCGGAGACGCGCCCGCTACGGTGAGTCCGTGCACCTGTCGCCCGACTCCGCCCTGCGCACCGCCCGCCGTCTGCTCTCTCGCGCGCTCGTGGTCGCCGTCGCGGCGCCGATCACGGTCGCGGGCGTGCTCGTCACCGCTGACGCGATCCGCAAGCGCCGCAACACGACCGAGGCGTCGTTCCCCCGCTCCTCCCCCGCCGACGTCGAGGTCGCGGGCACCACGACGACCGTCTTCACGTACGGCGAGGACGTCTACCGGGAGATGCTCGGCGCGATCCGCGGCGCGCAGCGCCGCATCCTGCTCGAGACGTACATCTGGAAGGCCGACGCGCTCGGCGAGGAGTTCAAGCAGGCGCTGGTCGAGGCGAGCGCTCGCGGCGTCGAGGTGTTCGTCGTCTACGACGGGTTCGCGAACCTCGTCGTCCCGCAGGCGTTCTTCGACCTGCCGGAGCCGATCCACGTCATCCGGTACCCCGTGTTCCGCCCGGGCGTGCTCATGCTCAACGTGCGCAAGTCGGGTCGCGACCACCGCAAGATCCTCGTGGTCGACGACGAGATCGCGTTCGTCGGCGGGTACAACATCGGCGCCCTCTACGCGACGCAGTGGCGCGACACGCACGTCCGCCTCGTGGGCCCGAGCGCGTGGGAGCTGCGCAACGCGTTCGTGGACTTCTGGAACGCCAACCGCAAGCCGGGCCAGCCGCTGCTCGCCGACCCGGGGTCGGTGCACTGGGAGCCGCGCCTGCGGGCCGCGCGCAACGCGCCCGCGCACCTCGTCTTCCCGATCCGCGGCATCTACCTCGACGCGATCGACCGCGCGAGCTCGCACGTCTACATCACGCAGGCGTACTTCATCCCTGACCGGGAGATCCTCGCGGCGCTCCTCGCGGCCGCGGCGCGCGGCGTCGACGTGCGGGTCCTCGTGCCCGAGCGTTCGAACCACGTGCTCGCGGACTGGCTGTCGCGCGGCCTGTACACGGCGCTGCTCAAGGGCGGGGTCCGCATCCACCTGTACCGGGACGCGATGGTGCACGCGAAGACCGCGACCATCGACGGCGCGTGGACGACGATCGGGACGGCCAACATCGACCGGCTCTCCCTGACGGGGAACTACGAGGTGAACCTCGAGATCACCGACCCCGGGGTGGCCGAGCAGATGGAGAAGGTGTTCGACGTCGACCTCTCGAACTCGCGGGAGCTCACGCTCGCCGAGTGGGACTCCCGCTCGGTGGCGGCCAAGCTCAGCGAGGTCGTCCTCACTCCCCTGCGCCCGCTGCTGTAGGCCTCGCGGGCGGGCGCCGGCGGGACCGGCGCCGGTCTCAGCGCGCCGGGTCGGAGCGCAGCGTGTCCGCCGCCTCCTCCTCGGGGCGGGGCGGCACGGTCTCGTCGGCCTCGAGCAGCGTCACCTCGCCGTACTCGGGGTGCTCGTCGCGCAGCGCGCGGGCCGCGGCGTCACCGGCACCGTCCAGGCTCCCCGCGGCGACGTCGAGCGCCGCACCGGGAGTGAGCGGTCGGTACGCGTACGTCCCGCCGGTGCGCTGCTCCCCGAGAAGACGGTCGACCATGCCGTGCCCCACCGTCGAGAGCAGGGCGTCGTGCACGGGGACGACGACGCGCGGGTCGATCCCGCGCACGAAGTCGATCGTCTCGGCGAGCTTGAGCCACGGCGCGGACACTGGCGCGAGGAGCACGTCGAGCCGCTCTCCCCCGAGCGCGTCGCCGTCCGGCGCGTCGAACGAGTCGCCGGGGTGCAGGAGCGTCGCACCGTCCCCGCGGACGAGATAGGTGACGTTGGCGATCCGGGGCACGTCGCGGTGGATCACCGCGTGCCGGCCGCCACCGACCACGACCTCCAGGCCGCCGAGGTCGAGACCGTCGCCGGGGACGACGACGTGCACGCGCGCGGAGGTGTCCTGCGGCAGGGAGGGACGCAGCGCGGCGACCACCGCCTCGGGCGCCCAGACCGTGAGCCCGGGCCGGGCCGCGAGGGCGGCGCCGAGCGCGGGCGCGTCGACGTGGTCCGGGTGCTGGTGGGTGACGAGCACGGTGTCGGCGTCGCGCAGGGCGTCCGCCACGTCACTGAACGTGCCCGGGTCGATCACGACGACCTGGCCGCCGTGCCGCACCGTGACGCACGCGTGGCCGTGGAACGTGACTCGCATGGATCCTCCTCCGCTCGCCCTGCCCGCCGCGACGGGCGTCGCCTCAGGCGGCCACCCCGACCACGCGGGTGCCCACCGCTCAGCCCACGACGAGGACCAGGTCGCCGCCCTCGAGCTGCTGCACCGCGCCGATCGCGACCCGCTGGACCGTGCCCGCGACCGGGGTCGTGATCGCGGCCTCCATCTTCATCGCCTCGACCGTGGCGACGGTCTGCCCGGCCTCGACGGCGTCCCCGACGACGACGACCGGCGTCACCGCGCCCGCGAACGGCGCCGCGACCTGCCCCGGCTGCGTGGGGTCCGCCTTCTCGGCCGTGCGCGCGTCGACGTCGACCGCACGGTCGCGCACCTGGATCGGGCGCAGCTGACCGTTGAGGGTGAACATGACCGTGCGCATGCCCCGCTCGTCGGGCGTGCCGATCGCCTCGAGACCCACGAGCAGGCGCACGCCCCTGCCGAGCGCGACGGCGACCTCCTGACCCGGCTCGAGCCCGTACAGGTACGTCGGGGTGTCGAGCACCGACACGTCCCCGTACGCCTGACGCACCTGCTCGAACTCCTTGGTCGGCCCCGCGAACAGCAGGTGGTTCAGCCGCCGGCGCCGCACCTCCCCCGCCTGCGCGAGCTCGGCCTCGTCCTCCGGCGACAGCGGCGTCACGCCGCCGCGCGCCGCGCGACCGGCGAGGGCACGGGAACGGAACGGCTCCGGCCAGCCCCCGGGCGGGTCGCCCAGCTCGCCGCCCAGGAACCCGATCACCGAGTCCGGGATGTCGAACGCCTGCGGGTCGGCCGCGAACTCCGCCGGGTCCGCGCCCGCCGCCACGAGGTGCAGCGCGAGGTCGCCCACGACCTTCGACGAGGGCGTCACCTTCACCAGGCGCCCCAGGATGCGGTCCGCCGCGGCGTACATCGCCTCGATCTGCTCGAACTTGTCCCCCAGGCCGAGCGCGATCGCCTGCTGGCGCAGGTTCGACAGCTGCCCGCCCGGGATCTCGTGCTCGTACACGCGCCCCGTCGGCCCGGGCAGGCCCGACTCGAACGGCGCGTAGACGCGGCGCACCGCCTCCCAGTACGGCTCCAGGTCCGCGATCGCGGTCAGCGACAGGCCGGTGTCGCGCTCGGTGTGCTCCAGGCCCGCGACGAGGGCGGACAGCGACGGCTGGCTCGTCGTGCCCGCCATGGCGGCGCTCGCGGCGTCGACCGCGTCCACGCCGGCGGCCGCGGCGGCGAGCAGCGTCGCCATCTGACCGCCCGAGGTGTCGTGGGTGTGCAGGTGCACGGGCAGGTCGAAGCGCTCGCGCAGCGCGGTCACGAGGCGCGTCGCGGCGGCGGGGCGCAGGAGCCCGGCCATGTCCTTGATGGCGAGCACGTGCGCGCCGGCGTCGACGATGCGGTCCGCGAGGCGCAGGTAGTAGTCGAGCGTGTACAGGTCCTCGGCGGGGTCGAGCAGGTTGCCCGTGTAGCACAGCGCGACCTCGGCGACCGTCGTCCCGGTGGCGCGCACGGCCTCGATCGCGGGGCGCATCTGGTCGACGTCGTTGAGCGCGTCGAAGATCCGGAACACGTCGATGCCCGTCGCGGCGGCCTCCGCCACGAACGCCTCGGTGACGCGCGTCGGGTACGGCGTGTACCCGACCGTGTTGCGTCCGCGCAGCAGCATCTGGATCGCGAGGTTCGGCATCGCCTCGCGCAGGGTCGCGAGCCGCTCCCACGGGTCCTCGCCGAGGAAGCGCAGCGCGACGTCGTACGTCGCCCCGCCCCACGCCTCGACCGACCACAGCTGCGGCGTGGCGCGCGCGACGTGCGGCGCCACGGCGGCCAGGTCGTGCGTGCGCACGCGCGTCGCGAGCAGCGACTGGTGGGCGTCGCGGAACGTGGTGTCGGTGACCCGCAGGCGCTGCTCGCCACGCAGGGCGCGCGCGAAGCCCTCGGGGCCGAGCTCGAGGAGCTGCTGGCGCGTGCCGGGCGGCGGCGCGACGGACAGGTCGAGCGCGGGCAGCTTCGTCGCGGGGTCCGTGGCGCGCCGTGGCTCGCCGTGCGGGCGGTTGACCGTCGTGTCCCCCACGTAGGCGAGCAGGCGCGTGCCCCGGTCGGCGCTCTCGCGCGCCGCGAGGAGCTCGGGCCGCTCGTCGATGAACGACGTCGCCACGTTGCCCGCGACGAACTCCGGGTCGGCGAGCACGGCCTGCAGGAACGGGATGTTCGTCCGGATGCCGCGGATGCGGAACTCGGCGAGCGCGCGCCGGGCGCGGCGCACCGCCGTCGGGAAGTCGCGGCCGCGGCACGTGAGCTTCACGAGCATCGAGTCGAAGTGGCCCGAGACGACGGACCCGGCGGTCGCCGTCGCGCCGTCGAGCCGCACGCCCGCCCCGCCCGGCGAGCGGTAGGCGATGATGCGGCCCGTGTCGGGCCGGAACCCGTTCGCCGGGTCCTCGGTCGTGATGCGGGTCTGCAGGGCGGCGCCGTTGACGCGCACGTCCTCCTGCCGGATCCCGAGGTCCTCGAGCGTCTCGCCGGACGCGATGCGCATCTGCGCGGACACGAGGTCGACGTCGGTGACCTCCTCGGTCACCGTGTGCTCGACCTGGATGCGCGGGTTCATCTCGATGAACACGTGCTGCCCGGCCCGCTCACCGACGGTGTCCACGAGGAACTCGACCGTGCCCGCGTTCTGGTACCCGATGTGCCGGGCGAACCGCACCGCGTCCGCGCACAGCGCGTCCCGGATCGCCGGGTCGAGGTTCGGCGCCGGCGCGATCTCGACGACCTTCTGGTGGCGGCGCTGCAGCGAGCAGTCCCGCTCGTACAGGTGCACGACGTTGCCTGCGCCGTCGGCGAGGATCTGCACCTCGATGTGCCGCGGGCGCAGCACCGCCTGCTCCAGGAACACCGTCGGGTCGCCGAACGCGCCGTCGGCCTCGCGCATCGCGGCGGCCAGCGACTCGGGCAGGTCCTCGCGCGTGTCCACGCGGCGCATCCCGCGCCCGCCACCACCGGCGACGGCCTTGACGAACACGGGGAACCCGATCGCGTCCGCCGCGGCCACGAGCTCGTCGACGTCCGACGACGGCTCGCTCGACGCCAGCACCGGCAGTCCGGCCTCGCGGGCGGCCTTGAGCGCGCGCACCTTGTTCCCCGCGAGCTCGAGCACCTCCGGCGGCGGCCCGACGAACGTCAGCCCGGCGTCCGCGCACGCGCGTGCCAGGTCGGGGTTCTCCGAGAGGAACCCGTAGCCCGGGTAGACCGCGTCGGCGCCCGCCTCGCGCGCGACGCGCACGATCTCCTCGATGTCGAGGTACGCCCGCACCGGGTGGCCCGGCTCCCCGATGAGGTACGCCTCGTCGGCCTTGAGCCGGTGCTCGGAGTTGCGGTCCTCCTGCGGGAACACCGCGACGGTGCGGGCCCCCAGCTCGTAGGCGGCGCGGAACGCCCTGACGGCGATCTCCGCGCGGTTGGCGACCAGGACCTTCGAGAACACCGGCACTCCATCCGTCGACCGTGCGGCGCCGCCGGGGAGGGCGTGACGCGCCGCGTACCGGGCGATCCTCCCACGGCCTCGCCGGGCAGGCCGTCGCACCGGCTGTGACGTGCTCCACAGGCCGGCGGGTGCCGTGACGCGTCGACCGGGCGGCCCCGGCCCGGCAGGATGAGCGCCCCACCGCCCCCGGGACGGCGGCGCTCGCGGCCTCAGCCGGCGGAGCGGGCCCGACGGCGCTGCGCGAGCTCGTCCTGCGGGCTCACCGCCGCGCCGTCCTCGTCGTCGAGCGACTCGGTGGGCAGCTCCGCGAGCGTGCCCTCGACCTCGCGCCACACCCGGCCGACCGCGATGCCGAACACACCCTGACCGCCCTGGACGAGGTCCACGACCTCGTCGGGCGACGTGCACTCGTACACGCTCGCGCCGTCGCTCATGAGGGTGATCTGCGCGAGGTCGTCGACGCCGCGCTCGCGCAGGTGCTCGACGGCGGTGCGGATCTGCTGGAGCGAGACCCCGGTGTCGAGGAGGCGCTTGACGACCTTGAGGACGAGGATGTCCCGGAAGCTGTACAGCCGGTGCGAGCCCGAGCCGGACGCGGGGCGCACGGTCGGCTCGACCAGCCCGGTGCGGGCCCAGTAGTCGAGCTGGCGGTACGTGATGCCCGCGGCACGGCACGCGGTCGGGCCGCGATAGCCGGTCGTCGTGTCCTGCTCGGTGATGTCCTCCCCGAAGAGGAGGCCCTGCGCGCCGTGCGGAACAGTCGCGCCGACACCGACGCTCGCCTCACCGCTGCTGTTCACTGTTGCCTCCTGGGGTGATGTCCACGACCACGCTATGGGCGCCGTCGGGGGTCGTCAACGACCGACGACCCGAGCGCTCGGGCGTGTCGCGCCCGTGCGTCCGGCGATCCGGCCGCTCAACCCTCGACCTGAGGTCGAACGTCCGTGTTGTCCGTTGTGCCCGCAAGCCTCGACCGTCGCTCGACGGTCGGTCCCCCCGACGGTGCGGACCGTCCACCTACTCGTCCACCGAGAAGTCCTCCGGCTGGACGTGGTCCAGGAAGTCGCGGAACTTCTCGACCTCCTCCTGCTGCGCGACGTCGACGACCTCGACCCCCGCCGTCGCGACGACCTCCGCCGAGCACAGCACCGGGCTGCCGGTGCGCACCGCGACCGCGATCGCGTCCGACGCGCGCGAGTCGAGCCGCACCCCGTTGCTGAGGACCAGCTCGGCGAAGAAGATGCCGCCGTCGAGCGCGACGATCTCCGCCCGCTCCAGCCGCACCCCGACCGCGTCGAGCAGGTCCCGCAGCAGGTCGTGGGTCATGGGCCGCGGCGTCGGCAGGCCGGCCTGCGCCATCGCGATCGCGCTCGCCTCCCGCGGCCCGATGACGATCGGCACCACGAGCTCGGACGCGTCGTCGAGCAGCAGCACCACGATCTCCTGGTCGCGCTGCTGCTGACGGACCCCGAGCACCTCGACCGGGACCATCGGGACGTCGTCGCTCACTCCTCCACGGTACGTCTCCCCCCGGCATCCGGCAGGGGGTGGGGCGCAACCGTGCGGGCGCCCCGCGGAGGGCGGGCGGACGAGCGGGTCAGCGCGTGAGGTCGTCGATCCCCTGGCGCACGAACACGGTGTGCAGCTGCGCGCAGAGCTCGCCGACCTCCGAGGCCACGGTGCCCGCGTGGGCGCGCGCGGACGCGCTCTGCTGCCCGCGCCACGGCGAGACGACCTGGTGCACGAGGCTCACGTGCCGGTCGGCGGCGGTGCGCAGGGAGCGCAGGTGACGTGGCTCGATGCCGTACTCCGAGAGCCCGGCGGCGAGCACGACCACGTCGAGCGAGCGCGCGTCGAGCTGGCCGCCCGGCGCCTGGCGCAGGACGCCCGCCTCGATGAGACCCTCGACGAGCTCTCGCTCCACCCCCGCTGCGGACACGAGCGCGTCGAGCGTGTAGCGCTGGCGGACGGCCGCCGAGCCGGGCTCGCCGTCGGTCGTCGCCAGGCGCGGGGCGAGGGCCTCGACGTCGGCACCCGCGTCGAGGGCGGCGAGGCGCTCCTTGATGACCTTGAGCGGCAGGTAGCGGTCACGCTGCTCGACGAGCACGAACCGCAGCCGCTCGACGTCCGCGGGGCTGTACTGGCGGTAGCCCGACGCGGTGCGCACGGGCTCGATGAGCCCCTGCTCCTCGAGGAAGCGCAGCTTGGAGTGGCTGACGTTCGGGAACTCCGCCCGCAGCGCGCGCAGCACGTCGGAGATGCGCATGGTCGCGCGACGCGAGATGCCCTGCGGCCACGGCTCCGCGCCGTCGGCGGGCTCGGGGGCCGTGGCGTGCGCGGCGCCCGTCGAGGCGTTCACGACCGCGGGGCCGTGCCGCCCGCCGGTGCCCCCGCGTGCGGGCTGGCGTGGAACGTGAGCCGGTACTTGCCGATCTGCACCTCGTCGCCCGTCGAGAGCGCGACGGCGTCGATCCGGCTGCGGTTCACGTACGTCCCGTTGAGCGAGCCGACGTCGCGCACGAGGAAGTGCTCGCCCTCGCGAACGAACTCGGCGTGCTTGCGCGAGACGGTGACGTCGTCGAGGAAGATGTCCGCGCGCTCCGACCGGCCGGCGACGGTGCGCTCGGCGTCGAGGAGGAAGCGGGAACCCTGCCCGGGACCGCGCTGCATGATGAGCAGGGCGGAGTGGCGCGGCAGCGCCGCGACCGCGGCGTGCTCCTCGGGGCTCAGGCCACCGGGCTGCACGCCCTCCTCGATCGGGGCCTCGATCCGGCCGAAGCTGACCGTCGTGTCGCTACCCGCCCGGTTCGGCACCTCAGGACCGCCTGGGACACTCATCTCGCCTCCTCGGGGCTCACGCACGTCGTGCTCGACCTCGGAACACCGCACCACGGGGTCGTGGCCCCGCCGTGCGGAACAGTGCTCGAAAACTACTACACCCGCAGGTCACGCGGTGCGCGCGACCCACGGTCGTCCCAACCTACCCCGGCCTGCGGGGATGCGGGAAGCCGCAGTCACTCGTCGGCCGGGACCGGGGTCGCGTACTGCGGTGCACCGGGCTCGACGGTCGCGGCGACCTCGACCCGGTCCTGCTGGGTGATCGTCGTGCGCGCCCCGTCCGCGCGCAGCGACGCCATCGCGCCGCCGGGGATCTCGAGGGCCGTCTCGAGCGTCGACGGGTCGCCGATGACGTTCCACCGGTACGGCGAGGTGATCGTCTGACCGTCGACCACGACGCCGTCGGCCGAGTCCTCGAAGTAGCTGCTCGCGACGAGGCGGACCCCGTTGACCTCCATCGCCTCCGCGCCCGCGTTGCGCAGCTCCTCGAGCACGTTGAAGAGCGCGAACGCGTCGAGCGCCTCCGCGCCCTCGACGACCTCGATCTCGACGCCCGGGCCCTCGGCGGGGAGCCGGCCGGACAGGATGCCGAGCGTCTCCGCCTGCTGCTCGGCGAGCTCGAGGGCGGCCCGCTCGCGCCCGGACCCGGACTGGAGCTCGTCCCGCGTCGACTCGAGCGAGGAGACCTGGTCCTCGAGCTCGCCGGAACGCTGGGTCACGTCGTCGAGGAGGCGCACGAGGTCGCTCTGGCGCAGGGACGAGAGCTGGTCCTCCTGCGTCTGGCTCACCTGGACCACGAGCGCGAAGCCGAGCAGCGCGCACAGGACGCCGACGACGATCTGGGACCGGGACGCGCGGGGACGCAGCGCGCGGCCGAGCCCGCGCAGCCCGCGCGGCTCCGGTCGTGTCGGGGAGCCGTGGCGACCCACGGCGCCGATCACCCCCGTCGTCGCGGGGGGCTCCGCCGGCGCCGAGGCGTCCGTGCCGGTGGTGTCCGTGCCGGTGGTGTCCGTGCCGGTGGTGTCCGTGCGGGTGATGTCCGCGGTCGCCGCGTCGCCGTCCGGTGCGGCGGCGTCGCCCGCGGGATCGTCCGGGGCGGCTGTGCCGCCGTCCCCGTCCCCGTCGCCGCGGTCGTGATCGGCGGCGTCGTGCGGACCGGTACCTGCCGGGTCGGCGCCGGGCTCCTCGCCGACCGGGGCGGGGTCGACCGCGGGCGGCTCGTCGCCCTCGACCGCGCCGTCCGGCACCTCGGGTGCGACGTCGTGCGCGCGTGCCGGCTCGTCGGCGGGCTCGCCGTCGTCGGTGGTCTCGTCCGGAGCGTCGACGGCGGCCTCACTGGCGGTCGCGTGCGGAGCTGCGGTCTCGGCCGGGGTCTCGGTCTCGGCCGCGACGTCCGGGACGGCCTCGAGGTCCGGCGTTGGGGCGGTCTCGTCGGTGGTCTCGCCCGTGCTGACGGGAGCGTCGTCCGGGGCGTGGGCGCCCGGCGTCACGTCGTCGGCGCCCGGGTCGCGGGGGTCCTGGGGGTCGCGGGTCACGCTCACGCCTTGAAGATGTGGCGCCGGATGGCGGCGGCGTTGGAGAAGATGCGGATGCCGAGCACGACGACGACGGCCGTGGAGAGCTGGCTCCCGACGCCGAGCTGGTCGCCGAGGAAGACGATGAGGGCGGCGACGACGACGTTCGACAGGAACGACACGAGGAAGACCTTGTCGTCGAACAGCCCGTCGAGGCGGGCGCGCAGGCCCCCGAACAGGGCGTCGAGCGCGGCGACGACGGCGATGGGCAGGTAGGGCTGCAGCGACACCGGCACGGTGGGTTGCAGGACGAGGCCCGCGACGATGCCCACCACCAGTCCGACGACTGCGATCATTCGACGATCTCCTGCCCTGTCTCGTGCGGTTCCGAGCCCGTCCCGGTCCCGTCGGTCGTGCCGTCCGTCGTGCCGTCGGTGCTCCCGGCGGGCGTGTCGGAGTCTACGGTCGCGGCCGGGGGCTGCGCGAAGAACAACGTGGGTGCGGACCGGCCGGGCAGGTCGAGGCGGCTCTGCGTCGTCACGCTCGAGCGGATGCCGTACTGGGTCCCGAGGATCTGGAGGTAGTCCGACGTGCCCGACCGCAGGAGCGAGGTGCGCAGCGTGTCCGGGTCACCGATCGCCTCGACCCGGTAGGGGCCGACGAGGGGCTGCAGGTCGACGAGCACCGCGTCGCCGGCGGAGCGGATGGCCGACAGCCCGGTGAGGCGCTGGTCGTTGATCGCGACGGCCTCCGCGCCGCCGGCCCAGAGCGCGTTGACGACGCGCTGGAGGTCGGAGTCGTGCACGAGCGAGTTCGCGTCCACGGTGTCGGACGACAGGCCGCCGCTGGTGTCGTCGAGCGTGACGACGACACCCTGGCCCTCGACCGCCTGCGTGCCGGTCAGCGCGCCCTCCTCCTGGAGGCCCTGGAGCACGTCCGCGCTCGCGCCGCTGAGCGCGGCGCCCTGGAGCTGCTCGATCTCCGCGGACAGCTCCGCCCCGCGGGCCGTGAGCTCCTCGGCGGCGCCCTGCCGGTCGAGGATCTCCTGCTCCAGGGTCTCGCGCGCCGCGATGACGCCCGGCTGCGGGGCGCGCAGCTCGACCGCGGCCGCCGTCGTGACCACACCGAGGACGACCGCCAGGGCGACGAGGGCGACCGTGCCCGTGCGGCCGCGCTGCGGTGACTGGCCCGCGGCGCGGCGCGCCGCGGCGTCCGCGTACCCGGGGTCGAGCGGGCGGTGCATGACCTCGTTGAGCAGCGTCATCGACGCGTCGACGGGAGCGCGGCGTGCGGCGGCGCCCGGGTCCGGACGGTTCTGGCTCACGGCGCCTCCTGCGTCGTCGTGCCGGTCTCGTCGGTGGCGGCCCGGTCGCGCACGACGAGCGCGCGCGTCTGCAGCACGTACTGGGCGCCCGCGAGCCAGTACAGGCCGACACCCCACCAGGTGAACGCCCAGCCCGTGACCGCGGCGACGTCGCCCAGCCACCCCGGCATCTCGGCCAGCAGCAGGAGCGGGAACGCGTACAGCAGCGCGAACGTCCCGGCCTTGCCCGCGAAGCTCACCGGGAGGGGCCCGTACCCGTGGCGTGCCAGCAGCGGCAGCAGCGCGGCGAGGAGCAGGTCGCGCCCGACGATGACCACGACGAGCCACAGCGGCACGACGTCGCGCCACGCGAGACCCAGGAGGGTGACGAGGATGAAGAGCCGGTCCGCGGCCGGGTCGAGCATCTGCCCGAGGCGGCTCACCTGGTCGAGGCGCCGCGCGAGGACTCCGTCGAGCCAGTCCGACGCCCCCGACACGGCGAGCACGACCAGCGCCCACACGTCGTCGCCGCGCACGATGAGGACCGCGAACACCGGCACGAGGAGCAGCCGCAGGAGGCTGATGACGTTCGGGACGGTCAGGACGCGGGAGCTGACCTGCTGCCCTGCTGACACACCCACCGCCCCGTGCTCACGTCGCGCCGTCGCGGCGACCTGCCGCGCGCGGACCATCCTACGTACCGGGCCCCCGCACCCGGACCCTCATTTCGCGGCGCGGCGCCCTCCCCAGGCGGAAATCACCCGTTTCGTCCGTCCCGACCGACCACGGGGACGGGGACGCGGTGAGGGACGTCACCGGGCCCGGCCCGCTCACCGACCGCACCCTCCGGTAGGATGGGCACACCTCTGGAGTTCGTCGCTCGTCCCGCGTGTGTCCGTGAGAGCGGCCGTCCCCCTCGATCATCCCTGATCGTCCCGGTGGCCGGCCTGGTGTGTTCGGGAGTGCGACCTGCGAGAACCGTCCTGGTGACCGCACGCCACTCCACACCCCGAAACGAACGGTCCTCACCCTTTCATGACTGCTGACGTCCTCGCGCCCTCGCACGCCCTCGACCAGTCCGCCGACGCCGCCACCGAGCGCGCGGACCGGACACGTCCCGAGCCGACCGTCCCCGCCGGGCCCGTGTTCGCCGACCTCGGCCTGCCCGCCCCCCTCGAGCGCGCCGTCGCCGACCTCGGCTTCGTCACCCCGTCCGCGATCCAGGCCGAGGCCATCCCGGCGCTCCTCTCCGGCCGCGACATCACCGGCGTCGCGCAGACCGGCACCGGCAAGACCGCCGCGTTCGGCCTCCCGCTGCTCGCCGCGATCGACCCCTCGCTGCGCCGCGTGCAGGCCGTCGTCCTGACCCCGACGCGCGAGCTCGCCATGCAGGTCGCCGACGCCGTCGAGTCGTTCGCGACCCACCTGCCCAAGGTCGACGTCGTCGCCGTGTACGGCGGGTCCCCCTACCAGCCGCAGCAGCGGGCGCTCGCGGCGGGTGCGCAGGTCGTCGTCGGCACCCCCGGGCGCGTCATCGACCACATCGAGCGCGGCACCCTCGTGCTCGACGACGTGCGCTTCCTCGTGCTCGACGAGGCCGACGAGATGCTGCGCATGGGCTTCGCGGAGGACGTCGACACGATCTTCTCCCGCGCGCCGCGCGAGCGTCAGGTCGCGCTGTTCTCCGCGACGATGCCCGCCCCGATCCGCCGCGTCGCGAACGAGCACCTCACCGACCCCGTCGAGATCGCCGTCGCCCGCCAGTCCTCCACGGTCACGAGCGTGCGCCAGACGTACGCCGTCGTGCCGTTCCGGCACAAGACCGGATCCCTCGTGCGCGTCCTCGCCACGTCCGACGCCGAGGCCGCGATCGTGTTCACCCGCACGCGCGGCGCCGCGGAGGAGGTCGGGTCCGCGCTCGTCGAGCGCGGCATCTCCGCCGCCACCATCTCGGGCGACGTCGCGCAGAAGGAGCGCGAGCGGATCGTGGAGCGCCTGCGCTCCGGCGCGCTCGACGTCCTCGTCGCGACCGACGTCGCCGCGCGCGGCCTCGACGTGGACCGCATCGGCCTCGTCGTGAACTTCGACCTCCCGGGCGAGCCCGAGGCGTACGTGCACCGCATCGGCCGTACGGGCCGCGCCGGGCGCACCGGCGAGGCCCTGAGCTTCGTCACCCCGCACGAGCGCGGTCGCCTGCGCGCCATCGAGCGCACCACCCGCACCCCGCTCGAGGAGATCGAGATCCCCTCCCCCGCGGACGTGTCCGCGCACAAGGTGCGGGCCCTGCTCGGCCAGGTCCCCGCCCGCCAGGAGGCCGGCCGCCTGTCCATGTACGCCGACATGGTGCGCACCTTCCTCGCCGAGCACGACGTCGACCCCGTCGACCTCGCCGCGGCCATGGCGGCGCTCGCGGTCGGCGACGACGGCCCCCGGGCCCGCGAGGAGCAGGAGCGGTTCGAGGCCGAGCGTGCCGCGGCCCGCGAGCAGGCGAAGGCGCGCCGCACCGAGCGCACGGGCGAGCGTCCGCGCGGCGAGCGTGCGTCGGGCCGTCGCGAGGGCGACGGCACGCGCGGCATCCGCCGCGACGCCGTCGGCACCCGCTACCGCCTGTCCGTGGGTCACAAGGACGGCGTGATGCCCGGCGGCATCGTCGGCGCGCTGACGAACGAGGCCGGCCTCGCCGGGTCGGACGTCGGCAAGATCGACATCTTCCCGTCCTTCTCCCTCGTGGACATCACCGCGCCGCTCGACGCGGAGACCATGGACCGCATCTCCCGCGCCCGGGTCGCCGGGAAGGCGCTGCGCATCCGCCTGGACGAGGGCGCGCCCGCGTCGCGCGGCCCGCGCGGCGGCCACGGCCCGTCCGGTCGCCGCGACGAGCGTCGCGACCGCTTCGACCGTGCCGACGACCGGGGCGAGCGCAAGCCCCGCCACCGCACCGCGTACTGACCGCCCCGGCGTCAGCCGCCGGCGACGCGAGCAGACGAACGGCCCCGGATCCGCTGGATCCGGGGCCGTTCGCGTACCGTCCTGTGCCGTCGCGCGTCAGGTGCGCGGTTCCTCGTGCGCCTCGCCGTGCGCCTGGACCAGCGCCGCGAGGCGCCGCGCCTCCGCGTCCCCGCGGGCGCCGTCGGCCCGCTGGATCCCCATGACGGCGAGCGTCGACCCGTCCGCGAGGTCCAGGCGCACCCACGCGTCGCCGGAGCCGAACCGGACCGACACGACCTGCGCCCACTCGAGCTCGCGCGTGTAGATGACGTTGCGCACCCGCAGGCCCGCGCGCGTCGGGACGGCGTGCACGCCCCCGAGGCGCCACAGCAACCACGCCGCGAACAGCGCGAACGCCGCCAGGGACAGCCGGTTCACCCACGACGTGCCGAGCGGGCCCGTCGCGGACAGCCCGACCACGACGCACCCGCCGACGACCACGACACCGGTCGCCCACGCCGACACCAGCCCGAACCGGGGCCGGAACGGCCGGTACGGGTCGTCCCGGCGCTCCCCCGGCAGGCCAGGATCTGGGAACGGGTCGGTGCTCATGCCGCCACCGTCTCACACCCGCACGACGCTCACCGGCGCCGCCCCCCGGGGTGCGAGCGGGGTCAGAGGCGGGACGCGTGGATCCGCGTCACGAGGATCGCGCGCGCCCCCACGTCGTACAGGGCGTCCATGACCTGGTTCGTCTGGTCGCGGCGCACCATCGCGCGCACCGCCGCCCAGTCGCGGTCGTGCAGCGGGGACACCGTCGGCGACTCCAGGCCCGGCGTGATCGCGACCGCGCGCTCCACGAGCGCGACGGGCACGTCGTAGTCCATGAGGACGTACTGGCGGGCCGTGAGCACGCCCTGAAGGCGTCGGCTCAGCACCTCCACCCCCGCCGGGACGTCCGCCTCCGCGACCGCGCGCGGACGGATCAGCACCGCCTCCGACACGAGGATCGGGTCGCCGAACACCTCCAGGCCCGCGCCCCGCAGCGTCGTCCCCGTCGAGACCACGTCCGCGACGACGTCCGCCACCCCGAGCTGCACCGCCGACTCCACCGCGCCGTCCAGGTGCACGACCGTGGCCTCCACGCCGTGCGAGCGCAGGTGCCCCTCGACCAGCACCTCGTACGACGTCGCGACGCGCAGCCCCTGCACCTGCTCCAGCGACGTCACCGTGCCCGCCGGGGCCGCGTACCGGAACGTCGACCCGCCGAAGCCGAGCTGCATGTGCTCCACCGCGTCCGCGCCCGAGTCCAGCAGCAGGTCCCGGCCCGTGATCCCCACGTCGACCGTGCCCGACCCCACGTACACCGCGATGTCGCGCGGACGCAGGAAGAAGAACTCGACGTCGTTGTCCGGGTCGGCCAGCACCAGCTCGCGCGAGTCACGACGCTGGCGGTACCCCGCCTCGCGCAGCATCTCGACGGCGGGCTCGGACAGGGACCCCTTGTTGGGGACGGCGATACGCAGCATGACAGGACCTTCGTTCAGGGGATCGGGCAAGGAGCGGGGAACAGCAGGGACGAGCGAGGGGCGAGCGGCGCTCGCGGCCGGGAGCGAGGACGCTCACCGGCACGGCCGCTCACAGATGCTCGTACACGTCCTGCAGGCTCAGACCCTTCGCCAGCATGAGGACCTGCAGGTGGTAGAGGAGCTGGGAGATCTCCTCCGCCGTCTTCACGTCGCCCTCGTACTCGGCGGCCATCCACACCTCGGCGGCCTCCTCGACCACCTTCTTCCCGATCGCGTGCACGCCGGCGTCCAGCTCCGCGACCGTGCCGGAACCGGCAGGTCGCGTCGTGGCCTTCTCGGACAGCTCCGCGAACAGGGACTCGAACGTCTTCACGCGCCCCAGGGTATCCGCCACCCGAGCGGGACCGGGGCGCGGTCCGCCCAGCGGGCACGCCCCGGCCGCCCCGTCACAGGTCGCGCAGCGCCACCACGGTCGCGACCGCCGCCTCCGCGGCCTCCGCGCCCTTGTCCTCGCGCGACCCCTCCAGGCCCGCCCGGTCCAGCGCCTGCTGCTCGTCGTCGCACGTCAGCACACCGAAGCCCACCGGCACGCCCGTCCGCACGCTCACGTCCGTCAGACCCGACGTCGCCGCCTGGCACACGTACTCGAAGTGCGGCGTCCCCCCACGGATCACCACCCCCAGCGCCACCACCGCGTCCGCGCCGTGCTCCACCGCCCGCGCGGCCGCGACCGGCAGCTCGAACGACCCCGGCACCCGCACCACGCTCACGTGCGACACGTTCGCCGCCGCCAACGCTCGGCGCGCCCCCGCCAGCAACCCGTCCATCACCTCCGTGTGCCAGCTCGCCGCGACCACCGTCACCCGCAGCCCCGACCCGTCCACGCTCACCGTCGGCGCACCTGCCCCGCTCATCCCTCGTCCTCCTTCGTCTCGACGCCCAGCCCCTCGCCGGGCTCCACCAGGCCGACCCCCTCCGGGACCGCCACCGTGTCCAGCAGATGACCCATCGCCACCTTCTTCGTCACCAGGTACGCCCGGTTGTGCTCCCCGTGACCCACCTCGATCCGCTCCGTCCCCACGACGTCGATGCCCGAGGCCACCAGGCCCGTCACCTTCGCCGGGTTGTTCGTCAGCAACCGCACCCGCGACAGCCCCAGGTCCGCCAGGATCGCCGCCGCCGCCCCGTACTCCCTGCGGTCCACGGGCCACCCCAGCTCCAGGTTCGCCTGCACCGTGTCCAGACCCGCGTCCTGGAGCTCGTACGCCCCGATCTTCGCCAGCAACCCGATGCCGCGCCCCTCGTGCCCCCGCAGGTACACCACCGCACCACCCTCCGCCGCGACCCGCTCCATCGCCGCCTGCAGCTGCGGACCGCAGTCGCACCGCAACGACCCGAACGCGTCACCCGTCAGGCACTCCGAGTGCACCCGCACCACCGGCACCACCTCCGGTCCGACGGCGCTCGCGGCCTCCGCACCGACCTCACCGCGGTCTGCCGAGCCGGCCGGGGCGACCGCAGGAACGAGAGCGACGTGCTCCGCCCCCGTGCGCAGGTCCCGGTACCCCACCACCCGGAACCGGCCGTGCGCCGTCGGGAGCTCCGCCGAGGCGGTGCGGTGCACCCGCCGCGCCAACGCCTCCCGATCCGGCACCTCCGCGGCCACCGCAGGCGCCGGGTCGTGCACCCGCCGCCACGCCACCAGGTCCGCGATCGTGATCAGCACCAGCCCGTCACGCTCCGCCAGGGCCGCCGCGTCCCCCAGACGCATCATCGTCCCGTCGTCGTGCACCAGCTCCGCGATCCCACCGACCTCGCCCATCCCCGCCAGGCGCACCAGGTCCACCGCCGCCTCCGTGTGCCCCGCACGGTGCAGCACACCCCCCGGCACCGCCCGCAACGGCAGCACGTGCCCCGGCCGGATCAGGTCCACCGGACCCGACGCCGGGTCCGCCAGCACCCGCAACGTCCGCGCCCGGTCCTCCGCCGAGATCCCCGTCGTCACCCCCGTCGCCGCGTCCACCGTCACCGTGTACGCCGTGCGCCGCGGGTCCTGGCTGTGCGGCACCATCAACGGCAGCTCCAGCGCGTCCGCCCGCGACGCCGGCATCGGCGCGCACAGGTACCCCGACGAGTGCCGGATCGTCCACGCCACCCACTCCGCCGACACCCCCCGCGCCGCGAACACCACGTCCGCCTCGTTCTCCCGGTCCGGCGAGTCCGCCACCAGCACTGGTCGACCCGCCCGGATCTCCGCCAGCGCCTCCTCGACCGACCCCAGGCGCACACCCCCCGTCCCCTCCGGCACGGCGGCGCTCGCGGACCCCGCGCCCGTCACGACGCGCTCCCGGGGACCACGCCAGACACCAGCAGGCGTTCCACGTACTTCGCGAGCACGTCCACCTCGAGGTTCACCCGGTCGCCCGGCACCAGCGCACCGAGGATCGTCGCCTCGAGCGTCGTCGGGATGAGCGAGACGCCGAACGTCTCGTCGCCCACGTGCGTCACCGTGAGCGACACCCCGCTCACCGCGATCGAGCCCTTCTCCGCCACGTACCGCGTCAGGCCCGCAGGCGCCGAGAACACCAGGTCGTCCCAGCGCTCCCCCGGGTCGCGGCTCACGAGCGTCCCGACACCGTCCACGTGCCCCTGCACCACGTGCCCGCCCAGGCGCGCGTCCGCCCGGACGGCCCGCTCCAGGTTCACCGGCGACCCCGCCACGAGGTCGCCCAGAGCCGTACGACGCAACGACTCCGGCATCACGTCCGCCGTGAACGACCCGTCACCTCCGAGGCTCGCGACCGTCAGGCACACACCGTTCACGGCGATCGAGTCGCCCAGCGCCGCGTCCGAGGTGGCGAGCGGCCCCTCGACCGTGAGCACCGCGTCCTCCCCCTCGCCGCCCGGGAACCCGATGTCCCGGACCTTCCCGATCTCCTCCACGATCCCCGTGAACATCAGCCGTCCCGTCCTTCCGTGCTCTTCCTGGACACCACCAGCGCGTCGTCCCCGACGCGCCTCACCTCGACCGTGCGGAACCGGTGCGCGTCGGCGATCGTCGCCACGCCCAGCCCGTCCACGGCCCGCCGACCGCTCCCCAGCAGCACCGGGGCCACGTACGCGTGCAGCTCGTCGACCGCGCCCGCCGCGAGGAACGCCGTCGCGAGCGACGGACCCCCCTCCACGAGCACGTGCCTCACCTCACGGTCCCCGAGCCGGGCCAGCACCTCACCGACGTCGCGCGTCAGCAGGTGCACCAGCTCGCCACCCTCGCCGCGCACCCGCGCCGACGGGGGGATCCCGCGCAGCCCGACGACGACCCGCAGCGGCTGGTGCGCCGCGAGACGCCCGGCGCTCGCGGCATCCGTCGCGTGCACCCGTGCCGTGAGCTCCGGGTCGTCGGTCAGGAGGGTGCCCGTGCCGACGAGGATCGCGTCGACCTCGGCCCGAACCCGGTGCGCGTGCTCGCGTGCCGCCGGTCCGGTGATCCAGCGGCTCGTCCCGTCCTCGGCGGCGACGTAGCCGTCGAGCGTCGTCGCGGTCTTGAGCGTCACGTACGGCGTGCCCCGGCGCACGGACGTGAGCCACACCCGGAGGAGCTCCTCGCCCTCCGCGGCGCGCAGACCCCGCACGACCCGCACCCCGGCCGCGCTCAGGCGGTGGGCGCCGCCCGTCGCCACGGGGTTGGGGTCGGCGACGGCGTGCACGACCTCGGCGACGCCCGCGGCGACGAGCGCGTCGGCGCACGGCCCGGTGCGGCCCGTGTGGGCGCACGGCTCGAGCGTGACGACGGCGGTCGCGCCGGCGACGTCGACGCCGCGCTGCCGGGCGTCGGCGAGGGCCGCGGCTTCGGCGTGCAGCGTGCCCGCACCACGGTGGTATCCCTCGGCGAGCACGGGCCGCGGGTGCGGGTCCAGAGATTCCGGAGAGGCGCCGTAGGCCACCGGCCGACCGCCTGGGGCGGGGCCCAGGAGCACGCAGCCGACCCGAGGGTTGGGCCCGTGCGCGGGCCCGCGAGCCGCGAGCACGAGCGCGCGCGCCATCGCGGCGTCGATCGTCAGGGTGCGGGGGCGCTCGCCCATCGTCCTCCTCCCGGGCACGAGCGCTCCGGGGTGAGGGCGGGCGGCGGGGTCAGGCCTGGACCGGCCCGACGGCGTCGCTCACCACGGCGAGGCCGTCGCCGTCACGAACGGGTGCGCCGACGGGTCGCCGGAGCACCACGCTCTGGGCGTGGCCGCGCCGCACGTGCTTCCTCCCATCCGGACTGTCACCGTCGGTCCTGGAGTTCCACCAGGTCAACCGCGCGTGGGCGCGGGTCGCGGACTGTCACCGCCGGCTCGGAATTGCACCGACCCCGGAGCACGTTCGTGCGTACTGCTGCTTTCAACCGAGCATGCTACTCGCGCATTCCTCGGCACCGACACGTCCGCCCGTCGAGCGAACGTGAACCGGGCCACCCCGCTCCTCCGTGCCGGTTGGTGAGGTGTCTCGGTTCGGCGGGGTGGTTATGGCCGCTTGGCACACTATTTTTATCGGTACGAGAGAAGGAGCCCTCCGCTCGGGCTCCTTCTCGGGTCGGCCGTCAGTGCGCGTGCGCCGAGGCCTCCGCCAGCTCGCGCAGCGCCTGGATCTCGCCCGGCACGCTCTCCGCCCCGTACACCGCCGACCCCGCGACGAAGACGTTCGCCCCCGCGTCGGCCGCCCGCTCGATCGTCGAGCGCGACACTCCCCCGTCGACCTGGATCCACACGTCCAGACCCGACTCGCTCACGGCCTCGCGGGCCCGTCGGATCTTGGGGAGCGTCCCGTCGATGAACGACTGCCCGCCGAAGCCCGGCTCGACCGTCATGACGAGGATCATGTCGACCTCCGCCAGAAGGTCCAGGAAGGGCTCCACAGGCGTCGCAGGGCGCAGCGCGAGGCCCGCGCGGGCCCCCAGGCGCCGGAGCTCGCGAGCGAGCCGTACAGGGGCAGCAGCGGCCTCGGCGTGGAACGTCACGGACGCCGCCCCGGCCTCCGCGTACGCCGGCGCCCAGCGGTCCGGGTCCTCGATCATGAGGTGCGCGTCGATCGGGACCGGTGACACCTGCGCCAGACGCTCGAAGACGGGAAGCCCGATCGTGAGGTTCGGCACGAAGTGGTTGTCCATCACGTCGACGTGCGCGTAGTCCGCGGTCGAGATGGCGTTCAGGTCGCGCTCGAGGTTCGCGAAGTCGGCGGACAGGATGCTCGGTGCGATGAGGGCTGCCATGGCCCCAGCCTAGGGCGCGTCCGCCCCGCAGCCGTGCCCGTAGGCTCGTCCGGTGAGCACCCTCCCCTCCCCCGGCCCGACCACCCCGTCGGCAGCGGCTCACCCGACCGTGACGGTGCGCCCCGCCACCGCGGACGACCTCGCGCGCGTCGCCGAGATCGCCGCCCCGTTCGTCCGCGACACGTGCGTGACGTTCGAGGAGGAGGTCTGGGACGTCCCGGTGTGGCAGCGCAAGCTCGGCGACGTCACCGCGCGCGGCCTGCCGTTCCTCGTCGCCGAGGTCGACGGCACGACCCGGCCGGACGGCACGAGCGACCCGGTGGTCGCGGGCTACGCCTACGCGTCCGCGTGGCGCCCGAAGCCCGCGTACCGGCACACCGCCGAGGACACGATCTACCTCGACCCCGCCTTCGCCGGGCGCGGGATCGGCACCGCGCTCCTCGCCGCGCTCCTGGAGGCGTGCACCACCGCGGGGGTCAGCCAGGTCGTCTCCGTCGTCGCCGACGTGCCCGAGGCCGCGGGCTCGCTCCCCCTCCACCGCCGCTTCGGCTTCGTCGAGGCCGGCCGCCTCACCGCCGTCGGCTACAAGCACGGCCGCTGGGTCGACACGATCCTCCTCCAGCGCTCCCTCTGACCCGGGCCGCGCGACCTGTCGAGCGAGAACCGTGGTTGGCCCGACGGAGAAGGGCAGCCCGCCGAGGTAGAGGCCTGGTGGCGCGAGGTAGAACCGGGGTCCCAGGAGGCAGAACGGTGGTCACCTGTCCGACGGCGGTCGGACGCGCGCCGCGATGTCGGCCGCGTCGCGAAGCGAAGCGAGGCGAGGCGAGGCGAGGCGAGGCGAGGCGAGGCGAGGCGAGGCGAGGCGAGGCGAGGCTGCCGACGCGGGCAGTTGCCCGGATGAGCGACGACCAGGGCAAGACGAAGCCGGGCGGGGTGGGTGGTGGTGCCGCGTCGTGGCGGGCCTGGCGGGAGCCGCGAGGAACGAGCGGCGGATGGTAGACGCGGCACCACCACCCACCCCGACCACCCAGCGCGACCACACGCCGTCGAGCACAAGACCCACGGCTCTACCCCGCGCAACCACGGCTCTACCCCGGCCGACCACGGCTCTCCCTCGGCGACGAGGCTCAGGCCACGAGGCCGCGACGGAGGTCGGTGGTGCGGTGCTCGACGGTGCGCCAGGCGTGACGGCTCACGCCGGGGTGGGCGTCGCGGTCGATGTCCGCGAGCGCCGCGAGGAGTCCGTCGAGGGTCTGGGCGACGGCGCGTTGGGCGCGGCGTCGGGGCAGCCCCCAGGTGGTGCCTTCGGTGACGAGGTCCTCGGCGGTGAGGTGGTCCATGTCGCGTTGTCCGGCGACGTCCATGGCGAAGACGCGTGAGGCGTGGTCGTGGTGGAGGTGCATGGAGACGTCGTAGGCGGGGGCGAGGCGGACGGTGCCGTCGGCGTGGCGCAGGACGGAGATGTTCTTGGCGTGGGCGTCGGTGTTGCCTATGGCGAGGTTGAAGGTGGTGAGGGCGAGGAGGGGGTC
>NZ_LUAZ01000043.1:0-35478 GCF_001647255.1 Cellulosimicrobium sp. I38E | reverse complement strand
ATCATGGAGCTGCACCACTCCAAGCACCACCAGGCCTACGTCACCGGCGCGAACACCGCCCTGGAGAAGCTCGCCGAGGCCCGCGAGACCGGCGACTTCGCCGCGATCAACCTCCACGAGAAGAACCTCGCGTTCAACCTCGGCGGCCACGTCAACCACTCCGCGTTCTGGACCAACCTCTCCCCCGAGGGCGGCGGCGAGCCCACCGGCGAGATCGGCGCCGCGATCGACGAGCACTTCGGCTCCTTCGACGCCTTCAAGAAGCAGTTCGCCGCCGTCGCCGCCGGCGTCCAGGGCTCCGGCTGGGCCATCCTCGCCTGGGACTCCATCGGCTCCAAGCTCGTCACCGTCCAGCTCTACGACCAGCAGGGCAACCTCACCCTCGGCCTGACCCCCATCGTCCTGCTCGACGTCTGGGAGCACGCCTACTACCTCGACTACCAGAACGTGCGCGCCGACTACGTCACCGCCTGGTGGAACCTCGTCAACTGGTCCGACGCCGAGGCCCGCCTCCAGCGCGCCAAGACCCAGACCGCCGGGCTCATCGTCCCCGCCTGACGCCCCGCCAGACGACACCCGGCGGGCGAACACGACACCGCCCGCCGGCGAACACGACATGAGGGTCGTTATCCGATGGATAACGACCCTCATGTCGTGTTCGGCGCCCTGACGGCGCGGGGTCGGGCTCAGTCCGCCGTGACGAAGAGGTGGCGCGCGACGTCGTCCGGGCAGGCCGACGGAACGACGAACGGCCCGGTCCCCTGACGGGGATCGGGCCGTTCCTACGTCGCGAGGACGTCGGGGCGATCAGTGGGCGTGCTGGCCCCGAGAGAACTCGAAGACCCAGCCCACGAGGGCGACCGCGGCGAGCGCGATCCCGACGTAGACGAGCCACCAGCCGACGGCGAGGCCGAGGAACACGATCGCGGCCGAGCCGGCGATGGCGAGCGGCCACCAGCTCCACGGGGCGTAGACGCCCTGGTCGCCGGCGCCCTGCTCGATGAGACCCTCGGGGTCGTCCTCGGGCCGGGCGTCGATGCGCTTCGCCGTGAGCATGAGGTAGGCACCGATCATCGCGACCAGCGCACCGGTCAGGAGGATGGCGACCGACCCGACGGGCTCCCAGTGGCTCCAGAAGCCGTAGACGAGCCCTGCGGCGATGAAGAACGGCGTCCCGTAGAGGAACAGCTTGTACTCGACCTTCACTTCCCGGCCTCCTCATCCGTCGTGCCCGTGCGGGGGTCGTCGACGATCGTGGTCGTCGTCGAGTCGCTCGCGGTCTCTGCGCCGCTCAGGCGGTCGAGCGCGACGCTCTTCTCGCCGCGGCGGTCAGCCTCGCCGTAGACCTTCTCGAGGACGTTCGGGTTTGGCTCGGCGTGGTCCATCGCCGCGACCTCGGGGTGGTGCAGGTCGAACGCGGGCGACTCGGACCGGATGCGCGGCAGCGACGTGAAGTTGTGTCGCGGCGGCGGGCTGGACGTCGCCCACTCGAGCGAGCGGCCGTAGCCCCACGGGTCGTCGACCTCGACCTTGGGCGCGTTGCGCCAGGTCGTGTAGACGTTCCAGAGGAAGGGCAGGGTCGACGCGGCGAGGATGAACGCCCCGACCGTCGAGACCTGGTTCTCCCACGTGAAGCCGTCGGACGGCGCGTAGTCCGCGTAGCGGCGCGGCATGCCCTCGACACCCAGCCAGTGCTGGATGAGGAACGTGGTGTGGAAGCCGATGAACAGCAGCCAGAAGTGGAGCTTGCCGAGGCGCTCGTTGAGCATCCGGCCGGTGAACTTGGGCCACCAGAAGTAGAAGCCCGCGAACATCGCGAACACCACGGTGCCGAACACGACGTAGTGGAAGTGCGCCACCACGAAGTAGGAGTCGGACAGGTGGAAGTCCAGCGCCGGGCTCGACAGGATGACGCCCGTCAGACCACCGAAGAGGAAGGTCACGAGGAAGCCGATCGACCACAGCATCGGCGTCTCGAACGTGAGCTTGCCTCGCCAGAGCGTGCCGATCCAGTTGAAGAACTTCACGCCGGTCGGGACCGCGATGAGCATCGTCATGAAGGCGAAGAACGGCAGCAGGACCGCGCCGGTCACGTACATGTGGTGGGCCCACACGGTGACGGAGAGCGCCGCGATGGCGATCGTCGCGTAGACGAGGCCCTTGTAGCCGAAGATCGGCTTGCGGGCGAAGACCGGGAAGATCTCGGACACGATGCCGAAGAACGGCAGCGCGATGATGTAGACCTCAGGGTGCCCGAAGAACCAGAACAGGTGCTGCCAGAGGATCGCTCCCCCGTTCTCGGGGTTGAAGATCTGGGCACCGAAGCGCCGGTCGGCGCCGAGCGCGAAGAGCGCGGCGGCCAGGGGCGGGAACGCCATGAGCACGAGGAGGCTCGTGATGAGCGTGTTCCACGTGAAGATCGGCATGCGGAACATCGTCATGCCGGGCGCGCGCATGGTGATGATCGTCGTGATGAAGTTGACGGCACCGAGGATCGTGCCGAAGCCGGCGAGCGCGAGGCCGAACACCCACAGGTCCCCCCCGAGACCCGGACTGAACGTCGTGTTCGACAGCGGCGCGTACGCGAACCACCCGAACGAGGCCGCGCCCTGCGGCGTGAAGAAGCCGGCCGAGGCGATGAGCCCGCCGAAGAGGTAGAGCCAGTACGCGAACATGTTCAGTCGCGGGAACGCGACGTCCGGCGCACCGATCTGCAGCGGCATGATGACGTTGGCGAACCCGGCGAACAGCGGGGTCGCGAACAGCAGCAGCATGATCGTGCCGTGCATCGTGAAGAGCTGGTTGTACTGCTCCTTGCTCTGCACGAGCTGGATCCCGGGCTCGAAGAGCTCCGCGCGGATCACGAGGGCCATGAGGCCGCCGATGCAGAAGAAGATGAACGACGTGATCAGGTACATGTACCCGATCGTCTTGTGGTCGGTGGACGTGACCCACTTGATCACGGTCCGACCGAGGGTCTGCCGCCGAGGGGCGAGACCGGGGATGACTTCGGCCTGCGCGACCATCAGTGCTCACCCTCCGTGCTAGCAGGGACGGGGTTCGGGTCCTGGAGGCGGCTGAATCCCTCCACCGGGATCTGGCCCTCCTGACCCTTCTCGCGGAGCTCCTCCATCTGCGCGTCGAACTCGGCGCGGTCCACGATCTCGACGTTGAAGAGCATCCCGGAGTGGTGCTCGCCGCAGAGCTCGGCGCACTTGCCGGCGTAGACCCCCTCGCGCTGCGGGGTGACCACGAACTCGTTGGTGCGGTGCGGGATCATGTCCAGCTTGTAGAGGAACGCGGGGATCCAGAAGGAGTGGATGACGTCGCGCGAGTCCAGGACGAAGCGGATGCTCTCGCCCGCGGGCAGGTACAGCGTCGGGAGCGCCTCCGACGTGCCCGGGGCCCCGTCGATCTCCGCGTCCTCCGTCATGGTGCCGCCGACGTCGGCGAGGTGCTGGCCGGACTCGTAGACGTCCTCGTCCACGTAGTTGAAGTCCCAGCTCCACTGCTTGCCGATGACCTGGACGGTCATGTCGGCCTCCACGTCCTTGTCCACGATCGCGCTCATGTCGCGGTCCGTGTAGAAGAACAGGACGAGGACCATGATGATCGGCACGGCCGTGTACATGATCTCGAGCGGCAGGTGGTACCGCGTCTGGACCGGGAGCCGGTGGTCGTCCTTGCGCTTGCGGTAGGCGGCGACGCACCACAGCATGAGGCCCCACGTGATGATGCCGACGATGAGGGCGGCGATCCACGAGCCGGTCCACAGCGAGGTGATCCGGGCGGTCTGGTTGGTCACCTCCCCGTCCTCGTAACCGGGCAGGAACCCGCGCTGGACCGTGTCGCTGGCGCAGCCGGACGCCACCGCAGCGACGGCGACGGCGAGGGCCGTCGCCCGCAGGATGGTGCGCCGTGTGCGGCTAGGGGGTTGCGAGTGCAAGGGGGGCCTTTCACGTCACGTCCTGCCCGGACCCGCCTTTACGAGCCCAGCACAGGACCTTCGTCCTCGACACACGAAGCCTAGCGCGGGATTCCGCCCTTCGTGGCCCGGAACGCGCTGCGGACGGGCGAGATGCGGCACACGTCCTGGCCGGTCAGGACGGGTTCACCACACCCACGCCAGGTCTGTCAGATCCTTGCCACACCGACGCTCCGCCCGGCGGAGCGGTACCGTGCCGGTGGAGCCTCCGGACGGGTGCCGACACCCCGTCGCGGTCCGCGCGAGCGCAACGATCCGACGCCGCGCGGGAGGCCGCGACGCGCCCACCCGGGAGCGACCGGCCGGCTCCCCCGGTCCGCGCCGTGCCCTGCGGCGCGACCGCCAGCGCCCTGGAGGCCATGTGACACACACCACCCCCGATCGCCGGGTCCGCCTCGACAACGGCGGGCGTGCGCCCTGGCACCCGCTCGCGCGCGAGGCCTTCGACCGTGCGCTCGACGACGGCTGGGCCGACCCGCGCCGCCTGCACGCGGAGGGCCGACGTGCCGCCGCGCTGCTCGACGGCGCGCGCGAGGCCGTCGCGGCCGCGCTCGGCGCGCGGACGGAAGAGGTGGTCTTCACCGCGAACCACACGGCGTCGCTGCACACCGCCGTCGCGGCGCTCGCCGGCGGACGGTCGCGCGTCGGCCGGCGGGTCGTCGTCGGGGCGGTCGAGCGTGCCGCGGTCCTGCACGCCGCCGGGCACGGCGGGCTCGAGCGCGAGGTCGTCGGGGTGGACCGCACCGGTCGGGTCGACGCCGACGCGATGTCCGACGCCGTCGCACGACCGGGCGTCGCGCTCGCCGCGCTCCAGCTCGCCAACGGCGAGGTGGGCACGCGCCAGCCCGTCGCGGCGGTGCACGAGGCCGCGCGCGCCGTCGGCGTCCCCCTCCTCGTCGACGCGGGGGCGAGCCTCGGCCACGACACGGTCCCGCCGGCGTGGGACGCGCTGGCGGCCGACCCTGCCGACTGGGGCGGAGGTCCCGGCGTCGGGGTCCTGGCGGTCCGGTCGCGCGTACGACGGCGCAGCCCGTACCCGGAGGACCCCGACCCCTGGGCGCCCGGCGGTGTGTCCGTGCCCGCGGCGTTCGCGGCCGCCGTCGCTCTCCAGGCGGTGCTGGCGGACCGCGAGGCCGAGGACGCGCGGCGTCGCGCGCTCGTCGACCGGGTCCGCGCAAGCGTCGCCGAGATCCCCGACGTCGAGGTGGTGGGCGACCCGGTCGACCGCCTGCCGCACGTGGCGACGTTCTCGTTCCTCTACGTGGACGGCGAGGCGCTGCTCACGGACCTCGACCGCGACGGGATCGCCGTCGGCTCGGGCTCGGCCTGCACGTCGAGCACGCTCGAGCCGTCGCACGTGCTGGCCGCGATGGGCGTCCTCACGCACGGCAACGTGCGCGTCGCGCTCGACCGGTCGACGACCGAGGCGGACGTCGACCGCCTGCTCGCCGCGCTGCCCGGTGCCGTCGCGCGCGTGCGCGCCACGCTGGGGGTGCAGGGCCTGTGAGCGAGGAGGCCCCCGAGGTGGTGGACGCGCGCGGGCTGCGCTGCCCGCTCCCGGTGATCCGGCTCGCCGCGGCGGCACGCGACCGACGGCCGGGAACGCGCCTCACGGTGTGGTCGACCGATCCCGCGGCGCGCCTCGACGTCCCCGCCTGGGCACGGATGCGCGGCCACGCGGTGGTCGACGAGGAGCTGCTCCCCCGGGCCACCGAGACGGGCGACGCCGCCGACGCCTGGGCCATCACCGTCGAGCTCGGCACCTGACGGCGGTCCGCACCGGACGACGCGAGCCCGGCCACCCGCGGGGCGGGTGACCGGGCTCGTGCGGTCGAGATCGGCGTGCGCGCGGCACGCCGGGCGGGTCAGCTGAAGGAGCCGCCGCAGGCGCAGGCGCTGCCCGCGTTGGGGTTGTCGATCGTGAAGCCCTGCTTCTCGATCGTGTCGGCGAAGTCGATCGTCGCGCCCTCGAGGTAGGGGACGCTCATCTTGTCGACCACGACCTCGACGCCGTCGTAGTCGCGCAGCGCGTCGCCGTCGAGCACGCGCTCGTCGAAGTAGAGCTGGTAGATCAGGCCGGAGCAGCCGCCCGGCTGCACCGCGACACGCAGGCGCAGGTCGTCGCGACCCTCCTGCTCGAGGAGGGTGCGGACCTTGTCCGCGGCCCCATCGGTCAGGTTGACGCCGTGCGTGGCAATGTCGGTGGTCTCGCTCATCTCGTCTCCGCGCTGTCGGGGGCAGTGCTGCCCCGGTGGTGGCCGGCTTCTACGGACCTCTCGAGAGAGATCCCGTCAGGTCCTCAACACCACTCGTGCCGGTCGTGTTCCCGAGTCTACGACCACCCGGCGGCGTACGGTCGAACGGAGCCCGCGCCGCCCCGGTGGCGCGGCCCGCCGACGGGAGACGCATGGACCAGTCGTTGCACTTCGTCACGGTCGCGACGCGTGACCTGGACGCCGCGCGGAGCTTCTACGGCGCGCTCGGCTGGACCGCGTAGCTCGACGTGCCCGGCGAGATCGTCTTCTCGCTCCGCGGCGGGCCAGCTCCTCGGCTTCTTCGAGGAGTCGGCGTTCGCGCGCGACGCCGGCACGCCGGACGCCACGCCGGCCACGACGGGCCTCACGCTGTCGCACAACGTCGGTTCCCGGGCCGCGGTCGTCGAGCTCGTGCAGGCGATGGTCGCCGCGGGCGGGACCGTCCGCAAGGAGCCGCAGGAGGGCGAGTTCGGCGGCGTCTTCCACGCCCACGTCGCCGACCCCAACGGCCTGGTGTGGGAGGTCGCGCACAACCCGGCCTTGTCCGTCCGCGCGGACGGGTCCGTCGACCTCGGCTGAGGAGCCGCTGCCGTCAGCCGCGCGACCACGTGCGCGCGACGCGCTCCGTGAGGGCGCGCGGGTCGCCGTCGCCCCACGCGTACACGCCGCTGAGCCCTGCCGCGGCCTGCTCGCGGCGACCGGCGACGACCGCGCGGGCCACCACGACGACGGGGAGCGCGTGCTGGGCGGCACGGGAGGCGACCTCGTGCACCGTCCCGTCTCCCAGCTCGTGCGCCCCGAGCTCGTCCGCGAGCACGACGACGACGTCCGAGCCCGCGAGGCGAGCGTCGAGGCCCAGGTCGTCGGCGACGACGTGCAGCGCGGGCACGAGCCGCCCGCCCAGCGCCGCGACGGCGTGGGCGAGCCCGCCCCCGCTCCCGGCCCCCGGCAGTCCCGCCAGGCGCCGGCCCGCCGTCGACGCGGCGAGGAGGTCCCGTCCGGCGAGCGCACCCCCGGGTTCGCCGTCGTCCGCCGTCGCGCGGTCGACGGCGGAGGCCACGTCGTGCGCGACCGCGCCGAGCGCGCGCTCGAGGTGCTGGGCCACCGCAGGATCCACACCGCGGGCGTCGAGCGCCGCGCTCGCGCCGTGCAACCCCAGCAGCGGGACGTCGGCCGCGACGGCCGCCACGAGGTCGGTGCCGCCCAGCGCGGCTCGCGCGGCGCGCAGGACGTCGGCCGGGACGGCGGGCGGGAGGCCTCCGGCGAGCGCCAGAAGCGCGCCGAGCCCGCCGTCGTGGCTCGTGCTCCCACCGGTGGCGAGGACGACCCGCCCGGGCGCCCGGTCCGGTCCGCGCGCAGCCTCGGCCGCGAGCGCCAGGAGGTGCCCGACGGCGGTCGAGGACCGGACGGGCACGGCCACGGGCTCCGCGCCGAGCTCGAGCACCTCGACCGCGCCGGCCGCGGGCACCTGGGAGGCGTCGACGTAGACGGTCCGGCGCGCGCCGGTGCCGTCGCCCCCCGGCGTCCGACGGCGGACCGCGACCGGGACGTCGCCCCCGCCCGGCCCCGGGACCACCCCGGCGAGGACCTCCGGCGCGACGGGCGCGACCGCGTCGAGGAACGCCGGCCCGGACGCCGCGAGCGCCACGGTCTCGACCGTAGCGTGCGGCGACCACCAGCCCGCGACGTCGTCGAGCGTCGGCCCGGCGGGGGCGGGTGGCGACGAGGCCTCCCCGGCCGGCCACGCGCCGTCGGGCGCGGGCGGGACGGCGGACCCGGTGAGCAGCACGCGCATGCCCGGATTGTGCCAGGGCGACGGCCCGTCCGGTCCCCGCGGGACGCCCGCTCGACCGTGGCGGCGCTGTGCGACGATGGTCCCGTGAGCACTGGTAGCACCTTGCTGTCGTCCGTGAGCGGACCGAACACCTCGCGCCAGGGCGGGTTCGCCGAGCCCAGTCCTTCCGCCCTGCTCCTGCTGGGACAGGGCCGTGACCTCGCGTCCGAGCGCGGAGTCGAGTGCGTGGGCGACCTTCCCGCGCCGAGCGACCCGGACCTCGTGGAGCGCGCCCGGGTGGCGCGCGCCGCGCTGGGCGAGCGCGCGTTCGTCCTGGGCCACCACTACCAGCGCGACGAGGTCATCGACTTCGCCGACGTCACGGGCGACTCCTTCAAGCTCGCGCGCGAGGCCGCGGCGCGGCCCGAGGCGGAGTTCATCCTGTTCTGCGGCGTGCACTTCATGGCCGAGAGCGCCGACATCCTCACGTCCGACGCGCAGCAGGTCGTGCTGCCGGACCTCGCGGCCGGCTGCTCGATGGCGGACATGGCGGCGATCGACCAGGTCGAGGACGCGTGGGACGTGCTCGAGGAGGTCGGCATCGCCGACTCGACGATCCCCGTGACGTACATGAACTCGTCGGCCGCGATCAAGGCGTTCACGGGTCGCCACGGCGGCACGGTGTGCACGTCGTCGAACGCGGAGGTCGCGCTGCGCTGGGCGTTCGACCAGGTGGGTGGCCTGGACGGCACGGGCAAGGTGTTGTTCCTCCCGGACCAGCACCTCGGCCGCAACACGGCGGTGCTCAAGCTCGCGATGTCGCTCGACGACTGCGTCGTGTTCGACCCGCGCAAGCCGAACGGCGGCCTCACGGACGCCGAGCTGCGCGACGCGCGCATGATCCTGTGGCGCGGGCACTGCTCGGTGCACGGGCGGTTCTCGGCGAAGAACGTGAGCGACATGCGCGCCGCGGTGCCGGACGTCAACGTGCTCGTGCACCCCGAGTGCAAGCACGAGGTCGTCACGGCCGCAGACTTCGTCGGGTCGACGGAGTACATCATCAAGATGCTCGACGCCGCCGAGCCGGGCTCGTCCTGGGCGATCGGGACGGAGCTCAACCTGGTGCGCCGCGTCGCGCGCGCCCACCCGGACAAGCAGGTGCACTACCTCGACTCGACGGTGTGCTTCTGCTCGACGATGAACCGGATCGACCTGCCGCACCTCGTGTGGGCCATGGAGTCGCTCGTCGCGGGGCGCGTGGTGAACCGGATCGTCGTGGACGCGGACGACGCGCACTGGGCGCGCGTCGCGCTCGACCAGATGCTCGCCCTGCCGGGCATCTAGGGCGCTCGGACGCAGGAGCCGACGAGAGCCTCGAGACGCCGGGGCACGCGGAGGTAGGCATGAGCACCGGGAACGGGATGAACGTCGGGATCTTCGTCTTCGACGAGGCGGAGGAGCTCGACGTCGCCGGGCCGTTCGAGGTGCTGTCCGCGTGGGCCGAGCACTCCGCGCTCAAGCCGCACGTCTCCACGTTCTCGTGGGACGGCGGCGGCGTGCGCCTCGCCAAGGGGTTGCGCCTGCTCCCGGACCGCTCGGCGGACGACGTCGGTCCCCTGCACCTGCTGGTCTACCCCGGCGGGTGGGGGACGCGCTCCCTCCTCGCGGACCGCGTGCACCTCGAGTGGCTGCGCGCGATGCGCGCCCAGACCCCGGTCATCGCGAGCGTGTGCACGGGCTCGCTCGTGCTCGCGGCCGCGGGGCTGCTCGCGGGGCGGCCCGCGACGACGCACTGGGAGCACTACGACGAGCTCGCGGAGATCGACCCGAGCATCGTGGTCGACACGGAGGCACGGTTCGTCGACGACGGCGACGTCGTCACGTCCGCGGGCGTGTCCGCGGGGATCGACATGGCGCTGCACCTCGTCGCGCGCCTGGAGAGCGACGACGTCGCGCGCGCCGTGCGCCGTGGCATCCAGTACGACCCCGACCCGCCGGTCTGAGCCGCGGGCGGACCGGCCCTGCGCGCGAGCGTCAGTCGCCGACGACGACCGCCCTGCGCGCCGGGGCCGTGTAGCGACCCGTCCGGTGCGCCCCGACGTCGAAGAGCACCGTACAGAACGGCGGGACCGTCGCGGCCAGCGCGAGGAACGTCGTCCAGAGCGACCAGCGGACGCGCACCGCGACGAGCACGGCGAGCGCCACGTAGACGAGCACGAGGGCGCCGTGGATCGGTCCGAAGATCTCCACACCACGTTCGGTCGTGCCGGCGACCCACTTGAGGTACATGCCGACGAGCAGCCCGGCCCAGGAGAACGCCTCGGCGATCGCGACCGCCCGGAAGGCGCGCACCTGCCAGGGGTGCGCCGGGGTGGGAGACCCAGTGTCGGCGGTGGCGGTGGGGCGAGGGGCAGGGCTCGTCGTCGTCACGGCGCGCATCCTCGCACACGGAGATGACAGACCTTGCCGGACGTCGATCGCCACAAGTACCCGATACCGCTGGTGCGGGGTAGTAGCCTGCCCGGGTGACCCGCCAGATCCAGCTCCTCGTCGCCAGCACGTTGCCGCGCAAGGCGGTGCCGGGCCGCGGCGTCCTCGAGCCGTCCGTCACCCGGATGCGCGTGCACCCGGGCGACCTCGACTTCTACCTGCACGTCAACAACGGGGTCTATCTCCAGATGATGGACGTCGCGCGCAGCAACTTCATCGCCGACCTCGGCGGGTTCCCGCTGCTCAAGGAAAAGGGCTGGTACCCCGTCGTCGCGGCGTCGACCATGAAATACCGCCGCTCGCTGCAGCTCTGGGACCGCTTCGAGATCGCGACGCGCGTCCTCGGGTGGGACGAGCGCGTCGTCTACCTCGAGCAGGTGTTCTCGCGCGGTGGCGACCTGTGCGCGCGCGGCCTCGTCGCGGGGCGGTTCCTCGCGCGGGGGTCCGGCGACCGGATCGCCGCGCCCGACGTCGTCGGGCTCCTGGGCGGCGACGTCACCTCACCCGAGCTCCCCGACGACGTCGCCCGGTGGTCCCGGGCGGTCGACGTCGCGCACCGCGGCTGACCGCCCGGCACCCTGGTCGCGCGCGGGTGCCGGGTGCTTCGATGGCTCGGTGACCGCCGACCGAGCACCCGACCCCGATCCGCGCCCGGACCTCCCCGCCACCGACCCGTTCGACGCGACCATGGTCCCGGCCCTGCCCTGCCGGGACATCGACGAGCTGCGCGACTTCTGGACCGCGCTCGGCTTCGACGTGACCTACCGCCAGCTACGACCCAACCCGTACCTCGCGGTGCGGCGCGGTGGCGTGGACATCCACTACTTCGGGCTCGACGGGATCGAGCCGCAGGACAGCTACAGCACGTGCATCGTCGTCGTGGAAGACACGGAGCCCGTCTTCGAGGCGTTCGCCGCGGGCCTGCGCGCGCGCTACGGGCGCCTGCCGCTCACCGGCTTCCCCCGCATCACGCGCCCCCGACGCCGCGCGAACGCGGGCGGCACGACGGGCTTCAGCCTCGTGGACCCCGCCGGCAACTGGGTGCGCGTGATGCGCCGCTCCCCCGCCGCGGCGGCGCCGGCCACGGACGCGGCCGGGGCGTCCGCCGTCGACGCGTACGCCGCGCGCCCCGAGGGTCGCCTCGCCCGGGCGCTCGACGACGCCGTCGTGCAGGCGGACTCGCACGGCGACCCCGTCCAGGCCCGCAAGATCCTCGCGGGTGCACTGCGGCGAGCCGGGGACGACGCCGACGCCGCCGACCGTGTGCGCGCCCTCGCCTACCTCGCCGAACTGACCGTCCGTGCGGGCGACCCCGACGCGGCCTGCACGCACCTCGACGACCTCGACGCGTTGGCGGGCGACCTCGCCCCCGACGTGCGCGCCGCCGTCGAGCAGACCCTCGCCGAGGCGGCGGACCTGCGGACGGCGCTCCCCGGCTGACCGGGCGAGCGCCGCCGCGCGGGACCGCGGGCGGGGGTCAGGCGACCGCGCCGCCGAGCCGGGCGAGCAGGAGCGCCTCGGCGAGCACGACCTTCTCGAGCTCGCCGAGGTGCACCGACTCGTTCGCGCCGTGCGCGCGCGAGTCCGGGTCCTCGACGCCGGTCACGAGGATCGCCGCGTCGGGGAACACCTCGAGCAGGTCGGCGATGAACGGGATCGACCCACCCACGCCGATGTCCACGGGGTCGGTGCCCCACGACGTCGCGAACGCCCACCGCGCGGCCCGCATCGCCTCGGAGTCGCCAGGGGCGAGGAACGGCTTGCCCTGCTCGCCGTCGCGCACGGTCACGCGCGCGCCGAGCGGCGCGCTCGACTCCAGGTGGGTGCGCAGCGCCGCCATCGCGGCGGCCGGGTCCTGCCCCGGCGCGAGCCGCACCGAGAGCTTCGCGGTCGCGCGCGGGGTGAGGGTGTTGGACGCGTGCGCGACGCTCGGCGCGTCGAGACCGATGACGGCGATCGCCGGCTTGGTCCACAGCCGCCCGGCGATGCTGCCCTCCCCCGCGAGGACGGTGCCGTCGAGGAGCGACGAGTCGGCCCGGAAGTCGGCCTCGGCGTAGTCGACCGTCGGCTCGGCGGCCGTGACGAGCCCGGGCACGGCGACGTTGCCCGCGTCGTCGTGCAGGGTCGTGATCAGCCGCGCGAGGAGCGTCACCGCGTCGAGCACGGGGCCGCCGAACATGCCCGAGTGCACCGCGTGGTCGAGCACCGCGACCTCGACCTCGCAGTCCACGAGGCCGCGCAGCGACGTCGTGAGCGCCGGGACGCCGATCTTCCAGTTGGACGAGTCCGCGACGACGATGACGTCGGCCGCGAGCAGGTCGCGGTACTGCGTGAGGAACGGGAGGAACGTCGGCGAGCCGATCTCCTCCTCGCCCTCGACGAAGACCGTCACCCCGACGGGGAGGTCGCCGAGCTCCGTGCTCGCAGCCAGAGCACGCAGCGCGCCGAGGTGCGCCACGACGCCCGCCTTGTCGTCGGCCGCGCCGCGGCCGTACAGGCGCCCGTCGCGCTCGGTCGGCTCGAACGGGTCGGTCTCCCACGTGGCGGCATCGCCCGGGGGCTGCACGTCGTGGTGCGCGTACAGCAGGACGGTCGGGGCGCCGTCGGGCGCGGGGCGGCGCGCGACGACGGCGGGCGCGCCCTCCGTGCCGTCGGCGGTCCGGGCGCGCAGCACCTGCACCTCGGGCAGGCCGGCGTCGCGCAGGAGCGCGGCCACGGCGTCCGCGCTCGCGGCGACGTGCGCCTGGTCGAACGCGGCGTTCGAGACGCTGGGCACGCGCACGAGGGACTCGAGATCCGCGCGCAGCGCGGGGAACAGGCGGGCGACGGTCTCGCGGAGCGTGGTCGCGAGCTCGGGGCCGGGCGCGGCGTCGGGCGTGGTGCCGGGCGCGGTGTCGGGCGCAGGGACGGTGGGGTCGGGTGAGTTCGTCACGACGAGCACCGTACGACACCACGTGCCGGCCGGTCCTGGGACCGGCGTCCGGCACTGCCCCGGCTCGACTACGCTGGAGGGGTGTTCTCCCGCAACAAGCCCGCCGCGACGCCCGCCGCCCCCGACCCTGTCGAGCAGGCGGCCGAGATCGAGGCAGCCGGCAAGGGCCGCCCGACGCCCAAGCGCAAGGTCTCCGAGGCCGCGAACAAGCGACCCCTCGTGCCGAACGACCGTCGCGCCGCCGCGAAGTCCGCGCGGGAGAAGCAGCGCGAGATGCGCGACCGCCAGTACCAGGCGATGCAGACCGGCGACGAGCGCTACCTTCCGCCGCGCGACAAGGGCCCGGTCAAGCGCTACGTGCGCGAGTACGTCGACGCGCGCTGGAACCTCGGCGAGTTCTTCCTCCCCGTCGCGCTGGTGTTCATCGTCTTCTCGTTCCTCACCGCGCAGAACCAGGACCTCGCGTTCCTCACGGTGATGACGCTCTACGTCATCGTGCTGCTGACCGTCGTGGACGGATTCATCATGTGGCGCCGTCTGCGCAAGCGCTTGCTCGCGAAGTTCGGTGAGGTCCCCAAGGGCACCGTCATGTACGCCGTCATGCGCGCGTTCCAGCTCCGCCGGGCCCGCCTGCCCAAGCCGACGCACAAGAAGCACGGCGTCTACCCGGAGTAGCCGCCCGCGGGCGTCCTGCAGCCCGCTAGCCTCGACGTCATGGCGCAGCGCGTGACCGACCTCGAGAGCTTCACGCCCCGGATCTCCGACGCGGTGGTCGACGACCTGCGCTCGCGCCTGCGGGCGACCCGGTGGGTCGACGCCCCGGACGGGCTCGGGTGGGACGCCGGCACGGACGTCACGTACCTGCGCGACCTGGTGGCGTACTGGGCCGACGGCTTCGACTTCTCCGCGCACCAGGCACAGCTCTCCGCGCTCCCGAGCCGGCGCGCCACGATCGACGGGACCCGCGTCCACCTCCTGCACGCGCTCGCGACCCCGCGACCCGGTGACGCGCCCCCGCTCCCGCTCCTGCTCACCCACGGCTGGCCCGACTCCGCGTGGCGGTACCGCAAGGTCGTGCCGCTCCTGACCGACCCCGGCGCCCCCGCCGCCTCGGACGGAGCGGGGCGACGCACCTTCGACCTCGTCGTCCCCGACATGCCCGGCTTCGGCTTCTCCGACATCCCCACCGGCCCGACCCTGGACAACCGCACGGTCGCCGCCCTGTGGGCCGAGCTCATGACCGCCCTCGGCTACGACCGGTTCGTCGTCGCAGGCGGGGACATGGGCAGCCACGTCGCCCGGTTCCTCGCGCTCGACTTCCCCGACCGGGTCATCGCGGTGCACCGCACCGACGCCGGGCTGCCCCTGTTCGCAGGTGACCCCGCGTCGCTCACGCCCCAGGAGCGCGACTGGCTGGAGGAGAGCGCACGGTGGCGCACGACCGAGGGCGGCTACGCCGCCGTGCAGGCCACCAAGCCGCAGTCGCTCGCGGTCGGCCTCACCGACTCCCCCGCCGGGCTCGCGGCGTGGGTCGTCGAGAAGCTGCGGTCGTGGAGCGACTGCGACGGCGACCTCGAGTCCGTGTACACGCGCGACGAGGTCCTCGCCCTCGTCACCGAGCACTGGGCGGCCGGCACCTTCGGGGCCGGGCTGCGCGCCTACCGGGCCAACGCCGCGATCCCCCGCGAACAGCTCGCCCGACGCGTCGAGGTGCCGTCCGGGTTCTCCGTCTTCGCCGGCGACGTCGTCCGGCCCCCGCGCGCCTGGCTCGACCGTGTCGCGAACACCGTGTACGCCACGGAACCGCCGCGCGGCGGGCACTTCGCCCCGTTCGAGCAACCCGAGGCCTACGCCCACGAGCTGCGGTCGTTCGTCGACCGGCTGTAGGGACCCCCAGCGCAAGAGGCGCACCGGCCGCGGGCTTCTTCACTGACCGGTGCCCCCTGCGGCGCCTCGGCCGCACTTCACCATAAGAACCGGTTCCGGGTGCACGCCACCTGTCGCCCCCGGCGCATCGGGAGTACGGTCGAAGGGTCGAGTCTGGACCTGGCTCCTCATCCTCTGGAGAAGACGGAGCACGACGATGTCCGTGGACGACCATGCCATCGGGCACGCCCTGGCCCGCGGTGCGAGCCAGCAGATCGGCCGGTACCGCCTGGAGCTGGCGACCGGCACTTGGTGGTGGTCGTCTGAGACGTACCGGGTGCACGGCTTCGAGCCGGGCGAGGTGGTACCGACCACCGAGCTCGTCCTGGCGCACAAGCACCCCGACGACCGCGACCGGGTGCGGCAGATCCTCGACGAGGCGCGGGCAACCGGAGAACCCTTCTCCAGCGTGCACCGCATCATGGACGCCCGCGGCAAGGAGCGCTACCTCGTCATCGTCGGCCAGGGCCGTCGCGACCCGGTCACGGGCATGGTCGTCGAGCTCCTGGGGTACTTCGTCGACATCACCTCCACCGTGGCCGCCGGCGGGGAGGAGAGGGCGCACCGCGACATCGCGGCGGCCGCGGCGGGACGCGGACCGATCGAGCAGGCGAAGGGCATCCTCGTCGCGACGCACGGCGTCGACCCCGACGAAGCGTTCGGTCTGCTCAGGCGGGCGTCGAACGACAAGAACGTCCGTCTGCGAGACCTCGCGCACGTCGTCGTCGACGAGGCCACGCGCTCCGGCGCGGACTGCGCCGAACGCGTCGCCGCCCTCCTGCGCTAGGCGACCGAGCGCGCGAGCCCCGCCCTCACGCCGACGAGCGGGGCTCGGGTCGTCGCGCTCTCCCCCGTCGCCTTCGACGCCGCGTCGCACCCTGTCCAGCGACGCGTCGGACACCATCTCGCCCTTGTCGCTGCTCAGAGCGTCGGACGCCTGGCTCTGCAGGTCGTCGGTACCTCGGATCTCGTTCCCGCCGAGGTGCATCCGAGAGCGGGATCCGCACGGAAGGAAGGACGGGCGCCACCACGGCGCTCGGCAGTGCGAACTGCCTCGTGTGGAGACGGAAGGACTCGACGATGACCCTTCGACACGCTCTTCGATGCTCGGTCGCGGCCGTGGGCGCCGCGACACTCGGCCTGGCGGGTGTGGTGGTGGCGGCCCAGCCCGCCGCGGCCAGCACGCCCGGAACGACCAGCCTGGCCCAGGTGCTCGCAGCGGACGGCGACACGTTCGATCGCGACCCGTACGACTTCGACGTCCTCGACCGGGCCGTGGCTGCAGTGCTCGCGGCCAAGCCCTCGAGCCCGGTCGCCGTGCTGGCGGACGGGACCCTGCCGCTGACGGCCTTCGTGCCGAACGACCGCGCGTTCCAGCTCTTCGCGTGGGACCTCACGCACCGGTGGCCGCGCACGGAGCAGGCCGCGCTCGAGTCGATCGCGGGAACCGTCGGGATCGACGCGGTCGAGCAGGTCCTGCTGTACCACGTGGTCCCGGGTGCCACGATCGACTCCCGCACGGCGTTGCGATCGGACGACGCCGTGCTCACCACGGCGCAGGGGGCCGGTGTGCGGGTGGACGTGATCAGCCGCTGGGTGCCGCTGGTGCGCCTGGTCGACCAGGACCGCAACGACGTGGACCCGTTCCTGATCAGGTCACAGCTCGACCTGAACAAGGGCAACGCGCAGATCGCGCACGGCATCACCGCCGTCCTGCGCCCGGTGAACCTCTAGCGGGTCGACGGGAATCGGGCGGGTGCGGCGGAGCGCGTACGCGCTCCGCCGCACCCGTGGGCCCCGCACTGCCGCACGGCTCGTCGTCCGGACGCTCGTCAGTCGCCCAGGCGTCCGGCCTACCTCGCCGGGATGCGGACGCCAGCAGACCGCAGGCGGCCCTCGACCAGAGCGACGCCCTGTGCGGCGGCCGTCCCCTCGGCCTCGCCGTGGTGCGCGATCAGCTCGTAGCGGGCAGCGGCGTCGGTGCGCGCGCGCAGGCTGGTCACGATCCGCAGCCGTTCCGGGTGAGCGAGGAAGTGTTCGGCCATCGCGCCGGCGTACTCCGCGACCCGCGGGTCGTCCGGCTCCAAGGCGGACATCTCGACGCCCCGATGGATCAGGGCGACGAAGGCCGGGTCGTCCACGGCCTCGGTGACGCCCGCGACGTAGTCGTCGAACTTGTCCGGGACCAGAGCCCGGGCCAGCACCATGCCCTCGCGCGCCGCGGCCACCTCCGAGGCCGGGAAGCCGAGACCGGGCATGCGGTCCAGGAGGGCGACGGCGGCGTCGGGCAGCAGGGCACGGTCACCGTCGGCGAGCCGACGCAGCGCCGCCGCCTGCGCCGTCAGCTCGTCGATGCGCTCGGAGAGCGTGCGCTCGACGGCGGCGAGGCCGACGGCGAGCGCGTCAGGGTTCGCGTCGAGCAGGTCCGCGATCTCCGCCAGCGGCACGCCCGCAGCGGCGAGCGCTCGGACCCGGACGAGCCGCAGGAGATGGGCGGAGCCGTACCGGCGGTAGCCGGAGCCGTCGCGCTCGGGCTCCTCGACGAGTCCGACCTTGTGGTAGTGCCGCACCGTCTTCACGGTGACGCCGACGAAGGCCGCCGCCTGCCCGATCGTGACCCCGTCTGCCATGGCCCCAGTATGCGTCGCCGCTGGTCACGACGGCAGGGGTGTCCGGGCACCCGGGCAGGGGTGCCCGGACCATGGGTCAGCGGGCGACGCCGTCGCCCGGGAACACCGTGGCGAGGAGAGACTTCTGCAGCCCCTGGAAGGCGCTCTGGATGGTCATCTCGGGGTCGTCGACGCAGTTCACCGCGGCGGCCATGACGGTGCTGCCGTCCGGCGTTCCGAACATCAGCGTCGCGTAGCCGGCCATGCCCCCGTTGTGGGTGACGAGCGTGCGCCCGTCCTCCGTCTCCAGGACGAACACGCCCAGGCCGTACCCCATGCCCGGGAGAGGGGTGGCGTACGGGTCGCACATCTGCTCGACGAGGGCGGCTGGCAGGAGCCTGCCGCCGAGCAGCGCGGAGAAGAACGTCGCGAGGTCGCGGGGGGTCGAGATCATGTCGCCGCCCGTCGAGATCCAGGACGGGTCGTGGCGCGACACGTCGACGGTCTGCTCCTGGCCGTCCTCCTCGTAGCGGACGTAGGCGTGGGCATGCGGCTCGGGCAGGTCCGGCGACGCGTCCGGCACGACGGTGCCCGTCAGACCCAGCGGCCCGCTGACCAGCCGGTTCATCTCGTCCGCCAGGGTGCGTCCGGTGACGTTCTCCACGAGCAGGCGGAGCAGCACGTAGTTCGTGTTGGAGTAGCTCCACCTCGTGCCGGGCTCGAACCGCGGCGCCCTCGACAGCGCGAACCTCACCAGGTCCTGCGGGCGATGCGTCTCGAACCGCGCGTCGAGCCACTCGCGGGCCGCCGGCCCGTAGTTGCTCGGCATCCCCGTCTCCCACGTGCCGTCGGCGGCGGCGTCGCCGGTGAAGTTGAAGACGCCGCTGGTCTGCTGGAGCAGCATACGGACGGTGATGCGCGGGTCGAGCCCGAGCTCGGGCAGGTGGGTAGCCGCCGAGTCGTCGAGGCCGAGGCGGCCTTCGTGCACCAGCAGCAGGACGAGCGCAGCGGTGAAGGTCTTGGTGTTGCTGCCGATGCGCGTGTGGCTGTCGACCGACGGCGCGGCGGTCCCGCCGAGCTCGGCCAGGCCCGCGGCGGCGGCCCACTCTCCCTGCGCGTCGTGGACGCGCAGGGAGATGCCGAGGACGCGGTCGTCCACCAGGGTGGCGAGCGTCTCGCGCACGTGCGGGCGGTCGGCGACGGCGGACGGGGTGGTGGTCATGGGGGTGCTCCCTCGGTGCTGGTGACGGCTCCCTGCCGTCGACGACGAGCGTTCACCCTGACCCCGGGGCAACCTCAACTGTGACCTGCGTCACGCGCAGCCGGGTTCCGGTCGCGCGGTCGACGGACGCGGCCCCGCGTGCTGAGTTCGTCCCCTACGGTCCCGGGTACGCGAGGATCCGCACGGCCGCGGAGTCGGGCGAGGACGAGGCGGGCGGGCTGCGCCTGGCCGAGGCGGCCGACGTCTCGCGGGGCGGGCCGTTCGTCCTGCTGTTCTCCGCGGACCTCGACGCGACCCTCGCCGCCGTGCAGAGCGCGGGCGGTCAGGTGGTCGAGGGCCCGTACGAGTTCCCGGGCGGCCGCCGGTTCCACTTCCTCGACCCGAGCGGCAACGAACTGGGGGTCTGGGCGACGAGCTGACGGCCGAGCCGGAGTATGCAGCCGCTTCTCCGTGCCGGTCGCACCTGACCGGACGTGCCAGGCCGGGCGACGGCGCCGCAGCGATGTCGTTCCACGCCTGGTCGCGACGCCGGCGCGTTCCCTATCTTGTGCGTATGCATGGCGGTGGGCCCCTTCTCGGCCGGGTCGGCGAACGGCACCAGCTCAACGCGCTGGTCAGCGGTGCGCGCAACGGTCGCGGCGGCGCGATGGCGGTCCTCGGCGAGCCCGGCATCGGCAAGACGACTCTGGTGGCTGCGACATCGCGGGAGCCCGGTCTCACGGTGCTGCACGCCGACGGGTACGAGTCCGAGTCGTCGATGGCCTTCGCCGCGGTCCAGCGCCTCGTGTCCCTGCTGCACGATCATCTGGACTCGATCCCGGCGAGACAGCGCCAGGCCGTCTCCGTCGCGTCCGGGCGGGCGGACGGCCCTGCTCCCGACCGCTTTCTCGTCGGACTCGGCATGCTGAGCCTGCTCGCAGCCGCGAGCACGGGACAGCCGGTCGTGTGCGCCGTCGACGACGCCCATCTCGTCGACCCCGAGAGCCTGCACGTCCTGGCCTTCGTCGCGCGCCGACTGGCCGCGGAACGCGTGGCGATGGTGTTCGCCGGACGCGAGGAGCCCGTGCTCGTCGAGCGGTTGACGGGAGTCCCGCACCTCGTGCTCACGGGGCTCGACCCCGAGACGGCGGTGCGTCTGCTCAACCGCTCATCACACCGTCCGCTCGCACCGCCGGCCGCCATGGCGATCGCCCGTGCGACGGGCGGCAACCCGCTCGCGCTGATCGACCTCGCGGGCGAGGCACTGGTGCACGAGCTGCCCGACCTGGGCATCTCGGACGAGCCGGTCCCGATCGGTCGCCACCTCGAAGAGCACTACGTGCGCCGGGTGCGTCAGACGGAGGCCTCCGTCCAACGCTGGGTGCTGCTCGCGGCGGCGGACCCGACGGGGAACGTCGACCTGGTGTCCGACGCCGCGCGAGCGCTCGGCCTGGACCCCGACGACGGCGACCGTGCGGAGCTGGCCGGCCTCCTCTCGCTGGCACCCGCGGTGCAGTTCAGGCACCCGCTGGTGCGGTCCGCCGTCTACAACGCCGCTTCGGGGGCGGAGCGACGGCACGTGCACCGCGCGCTGGCGCGCGCGGCTGATCGGCTCGGTCTGGTCGAGCCGGAGGCCTGGCACGCGGCCCGTGCGGTCGTCGGGACGGACGAGGCGGTCGCTGGCCGGCTCGCCCACACCGCCGACCTCGCCGCGCGACGAGGCGGCTTCGCCTCGCGAGCCAGCATCCTGGCCAGGGCCGCCGAGCTCACACCGCCCGGGCCGGCGCGCGAGGACCGTCAGGCCGCAGCGGCGGAGGCCGCACTGGCTGCGGGCGCCGCTCACGTCGCCATGCGCCTCGTCGAGGAGTCCGACCTGTCGGCGGCGGGGCCGGTGGCCCAGGGACGCGTGACGCTCGTGCGCAGCGCGCTCGGCATGTTCGTCGGCGACGCCGACGGCGTGCGGGGAGCGACCGCCGCGTGCTTGGACGCAGCCCGCCACTTCCACGGCCACGACGTGGAACGCGAGCAGCGCGCCCTGCTGCAGGCGTTCGAGATGAGCTGCACGGCCGAGTTCGCGATGGTCGGCGTCACGCCCGACGAGCTGGGTCGTCGCCTCGTCGCCGGCGCGGAGCTCGCGCCGGGGCCGGCCGGGACCATCCTGCGGGGGCTGGGCGCACTCGTCCTGGACCCCTACGACCAGGCGGTCGGCCCCGCACGAGGTGCCTTGGACGCGATCCTCGCGCTGCCCGACGACCAGATGATGCGCAGGCACAGCGCCATCGCGTCGCTGGGCACGTTCCTGTGGGACGACGCCGGCCGCGCGGACGCGCTGGGACGGGCGGCGCGGGCCGCCCGGGACGCCGGCGCACTGCAGCAGCTCGACAGCATCCTGTGGACGACGGCGATCTCAGAGCTGTGCGGCGGGACGTTGCAACGTGCCGCCCGCGCCGACGACCTCGTCCGCGAGGTGCGCCGCGCCATGGGCTACGACGCGGAGAACGTCGTGAACGCGGCCGTGCTGGCCTGGAACGGCACCCCGCACGAGGTCGTCCTCGCGGTCGCGCAGGGTGCCCTGGAGACCGGCTTCGGAGGGGTCACGTCCTCGGGCGTCGCGGCCCTCGTGGTGCGCGACCTCGCCGACGGCAGCTACCGCGACGCCTACGAACGCCATCTCCCGCTCGTCACCCGGCCGTTCCTGCACGTGACACCCAGCCAGTACGGCGACTTCGTCGAGGCGGCCGTGCGCAGTGGGCACCCCCACGAGGCGAACGCCTACGTCGAGGACCTGGCTCGGCGCGCCGACGCCAACGGGTCAGCGTGGTGCCGAGGTGTCGCCGAGCGCGCGCTCGCGCTGACGGCGGCCGACGACGACGCCGAGCCGCACTACGTCGCGTCCCTCGACGCGCTCGCCACGACGCGGGCGGAGATGGACCTGGCACGGTCCCACCTGCTCTACGGCGAGTGGTTGCGCCGCGCCCGGCGCCGCCGAGACGCCGCCCGCCAGCTACGGCTCGCGCTCGACCACTTCCACGACAGCGGCGCCGAGCTCTTCGTCGCCCGGACCCTCGCCGAGCTGAGGGTGGTCGACACAGAGGCGCGCGTCGACGGCCGGACGAAGCACCTCGACCTCACGGCGCAGGAGCTCACCGTCGCGCGTCTCGCCGCCGGCGGGCGGACGAACGCCGAGATCGGCGCCAACCTGTTCATCAGCCCGAACACGGTGGACTACCACCTCCGCAAGGTCTTCCAGAAGCTCGGGATCTCGTCCCGGCGCCAGCTCGCCGACCGGATCTCCGACCGCGGCACCTGAGGACGCCGAGCGGCGCCGGCTCGCTCGGGACTACGAGCGGCACGTGGTCCGGCCCGGCGAAGGGCGGGCGAGTCTCGAAGGGCCCGATCCACACTCCGACCGCGGAGGACCCGATGCCCTACATCACCGCCGACGACGGCGCGCAGATCTTCTACAAGGACTGGGGGACGGAGGGGACCCCCGTCGTCCTGAGCCACGGCTGGCCGCTCAACGCCGACGCCTGGGAGGCGGCCGCGCTGTTCCTCGCCGAGCACGGCCACCGCGCGATCGCCCACGACCGTCGTGGGCACGGCCGGTCGAGCCAGACCTGGCACGGCAACGAGATGGACACCTACGCCGACGACCTCGCCCAGCTGCTCAACGCGCTCGACGTCACCGACGCGACGCTCGTGGGCCACTCCACCGGCGGGGGCGAGATCGCCCGCTACGTCGGGCGGCACGGCACCGCCCGCGTGGCCAAGATGGTGCTGGTCTCGGCCGTACCGCCCCTTATGCTCCAGACCGACGACAACCCTGACGGGCTGCCGCTCGCCGTCTTCGACGGGATCCGGTCCGGCGAGGTGGCGAACCGCTCCCAGCTCTATCGCGACCTGGCCGACGGCCCGTTCTTCGGCCACAACCGCAACAACGACGTCCCGCAGGGGTTCCGCGACGCCTTCTGGCTGCAGAGCATGGCGTGCGGCCACCGTGCCGCCTACGAGTGCATCGCCGCGTTCTCCGCGACCGACTTCCGCCCGGACCTCGCGGCGATCGACGTCCCGACCCTGGTCATCCACGGCGACGACGACCAGATCGTCCCGTTCTCCGTCGGCGGCCTGCGCACGGCCGACCTCGTCGACGGTGCCGTGCTCACGGTCTACGAGGGCAGCGGTCACGCCCTGCCCGACACCGACCGTGAGCGGCTGCACGCTGACCTCCTCGCCTTCATCGACGCCTGAGCACACCAAGGAGACGCACCATGAACGACGTCACCCGACCGGACACGGTCGTCCTCATCCACGGCCTGTGGATGACCCCGCGCAGCTGGGAGCACTGGGTCACGCACTACGAGGCCAAGGGCCTCACCGTCCTGACCCCCGCGTACCCGGGCTTCGAGATCGAGGTCGAGGCGCTGCGGGAGAACCCCCAGGTCATCGCCGACCTCACCGTCCCGGAGACCGTCGACCACCTCGCCGCGGTCGTCGAGGGGCTCGCCACCCCGCCCATCATCATGGGCCACTCGTTCGGCGGCGTCATGACGCAGCTGCTGCTGGCCAGGGGTCTGGGAGCGGCGGCGGTCGTGATCGACTCCGCACCCACCGAAGGGGTGCACGTGACCCCGGTCTCCCAGGCTCGATCGCTGTTCCCCGCGCTGCGCAACCCCGCCAACCGTCGGCGCGCGGTCGCGTTCACGCCCGAGGAGTTCCACTACGCCTTCACCAACACCCTCAGCGCGGAGGAGTCGCAGCGCGTCTACGACCGTTACGCGATCGCCGCCCCGGGGGCCTGGGTGTGGGAGTACGGCCTCTTCGCGAACTTCAAGCCCGGACCCCAGGAGACCTGGGTCGACTACACCGCGGACCGGGCACCGCTCCTCTTCATCGCCGGCAGCGAGGACCACATCATGCCGCCGGCCGTCAACCGGTCCAACGCCAGGCACTACCACCGCTCCCCCGCGGTGACGGAGTACGTCGAGCTCGAGGGCCGGGACCACTGGACCTGCGCAGCGCCGGGCTGGGAGGCCGTGGCCGACCGCGCCCTCGAGTGGGCCCTCGCCCAGTCCGCGGTCCGGAGCGAGGTCGGCTGACAGCCGCCACGAACGACCCCCGTCGCCCGCAGTGGACGGCCGACGGGGTCGTTCGTGGATCCGTCCCCTGCGTGCCCTCGGTCTTGCCGCCGCCTACCCGCACGGGCCGGGAGCATCCCCCGTCCCCGGGCGCTCGCCACCTGGCTCGTCGACCGTACGTGCCGCCGCTCGTGGGCCCGAGGGCCGCTGCTGTGGGACGGCCGGGGCAGAGTAGGGCGGTGAGTACTGACCGCGCACCGTACGCTCCGGTGCTGCGCGCCCGCCCCACGATCGCGCACCTCGACGCGGACGCGTTCTTCGCGGCGGTCGAGCAGCACCAGCGGCCGTCGCTGCGGGGGCGGCCGGTGCTCGTCGGTGGCGTCGGCCCGCGCAGCGTCGTGGCGACCGCGTCGTACGAGGCACGGCAGTACGGCGCACGGTCGGCCATGCCGATGGAGCAGGCACGGCGGCTGTGCCCTCCGTCGACGGTCGTCGTGGTGCCGCGGTTCGCCGCGTACGCGGCGTACTCCGCCCGGATCATGGCCGCGTTGCGCGAGGTCACCGACCTCGTGGAACCGGTGAGCATCGACGAGGCGTTCGCGGACGTCGCGACCGCCGTCGCGCCGAGCACCGACCTCGACGTGTTCGCCCGGCGGATCCAGGAGCGGGCGCGCGAGCTGAGCGGGCTGCCGGTCTCCCTCGGGCTCGGCCGGTCCAAGCTCGTCGCCAAGCTCGCCTCGGAGGCGGCCAAGCCCGGTGGCGTCCGGGTCGTCGAGGGAGCCGACGAGGACGCGTTCCTGCTCGACCTGCCCGTGCGGGCGCTCTGGGGCGTCGGCCCGGTCTCGGCCGCGCGACTCGACGAGCACGGGGTGCGTACCGTCGCAGACCTGCGCCGCCAACCGATCGACGCCTTGCTCCAGATGGCCGGCGAGGCGGGCGGCACCAACCTGTACCGGATCGCGCGCGGCTGGGACGACCGGCCGGTGGCGACGGTGCGTGAGCGCAAGTCCGCCGGTGCCGAGCACACCTTCGACGCCGACCTCCACGGCCGCACCGCGGTCGACGCGGCGCTGGACCCCGTGGTCGACGCCGCGCTGGCCCGTCTGGAGCGGCACGCCGTCGCGGCACGCACGGTCGTCGTCAAGGTGCGCCTCGCGTCGTTCACGACCCTCACCCGCTCGGTGACGCTGCCCCGGCCGACGGCCGACGACGGCGCGCTGCGCGACGCCGCGCACCGCGCCCTCCGCCTCGCCGACGTCTCCGAGCCCGTCCGCCTGCTCGGCGTCGCGTTCCACGGACTCTCCGAGCACGCCCAGCTCATGCTGCCGCTCGGCACCGACGAGCACGAGGCTCCCGCGCCCGCCGCCGCCGAGGCAGCGCCCACGACACCGGCGACTGGCCCGGTCCGGGCGACGGCCGCTCTCCTCGCGCCCGGCCTGGACGTCGAGACCGCGACCGACGGTCGGGGGTGGGTCGTGCGCGTCGGCGACGACGGGCGCGTCGCGGTGCGCTTCGAGACCGCGCAGACCGGGCCCGGCTACCAGCGCTGGATCGACCCCGCCGTCGAGGACCTCGCGCTCGTCGAACCGCTCGGCCCGGACGGTGAGCCCGTCCGGCCGACGGCCCCGGACGACGACGTGTGAACGCGGCCCCCACGCGCCCAGCGGACGCGCGCGCTTCGCCCTCCGCCGTAGGCTCGCGACCATGCGCTACCGATACCTCGGCAACTCCGGCCTCAAGATCTCCGAGATCACCTACGGCAACTGGCTCACCCACGGCTCCCAGGTCGAGAACGACGTCGCGACGGCGTGCGTCCACGCGGCACTCGACGCCGGCATCTCGACGTTCGACACCGCGGACGTCTACGCGAACACGAAGGCCGAGCAGGTCCTCGGCGACGCGCTGAAGGGCCAGCGTCGCGAGTCGCTCGAGATCTTCACCAAGGTCTACTGGCCGACCGGCCCCGGCGGCCCCAACGACACGGGCCTGTCGCGCAAGCACGTCATGGAGTCGGTCAACGGCTCCCTGAAGCGCCTCGGCACCGACTACGTCGACCTCTACCAGGCGCACCGGTACGACACCGAGACGCCGCTCGAGGAGACGATGCAGGCGTTCGCGGACATCGTCCGGCAGGGCAAGGCCCTGTACATCGGCGTCTCCGAGTGGACGGCGGACCAGATCCGCGCGGGCCACGCGCTCGCGCAGGACCTCGGGTTCCAGCTCATCTCCTCCCAGCCGCAGTACTCGATGCTGTGGCGCGTCATCGAGGAGGAGGTCGTGCCGACCTCGCGCGAGCTGGGCCTGTCGCAGATCGTCTGGTCCCCGATGGCCCAGGGCGTGCTCTCGGGCAAGTACCTGCCCGGCCAGGCGGCGCCCGCGGGTTCGCGCGCGGCCGACGAGAAGGCGGGCCGCGGCGGGATCTCGCAGTTCATGACCGACGACGTCCTGACCCGGGTGCAGGGCCTCAAGCCCGTCGCGGACGAGCTGGGCCTGACCATGCCGCAGCTCGCCGTCGCGTGGGTCCTCCAGAACGACAACGTCGCGGCGGCGCTCGTCGGGGCCTCCCGACCCGAGCAGGTCGCCGAGAACGTCGAGGCGTCGGGCGTGACGATCCCGGCCGAGCTCCTGGCGCGCATCGACGACGTCCTCGGGGACGCCGTCGAGCGCGACCCGGGCAAGACCGCCGAGAACGCGCCGCAGACGCGCGTCGCCTGACTACGGCGCACCACGCGCGACGACGGCCCCGGCGATCGTCGGGGCCGTCGTCGTCTCCTCACCGGCCGGTCTCGGGCATGCCCCCCTCGTCCGGCCGGGGGCCTGTGGTCGCGGCGACCGGCTCCCGCGGCTCCGTCCTGACGTGCGCCCGACGACGCACCCGGGCGGGGCGCTGGTCCGCGAGCCCTCGCGGGGCGAACCAGCGCGCGGTGAGCTGGACGATCGGCCCGACGCCGACCGCGTAGGCGATCGTCGCCCAGCCCAGCGTGCCGCCGAGCACCCAGCCCACCGACACGACGACGACCTCGATGAGCGTGCGCACGAGGCGCACCGACCAGCCGGTGCGCGCGACCAGGCCGGTCATGAGCCCGTCGCGCGGGCCGGGCCCGAGGCGCACCCCGAGGTACGCCGAGGTCGCGAGCCCGTTGAGCACGATCCCGCCGACGGCGAGCGCGACGCTCGCGGCGACGCCGGGGTCGGGCACGAGGCGCGTCACGAGCGCGATCGCCGGGTCGATGGTCAGGGTGATGACCACGACGTTCGCGATCGTCCCGATCCCGGGCCGCTGCCGCAGCGGGATCCACGCGAGCAGCGCGAGCACGCTGAGGGATCCGACGACGACGCCGAACGGCAGCCCGGTGCGGAGCACGACGCCCTGGTGCAGGACGTCCCACGGCATCCCGCCCTGACCCGCGTGGAGCAGCATCGCCATGGAGAGCGCATAGGCGAGCAGGCCGAGGAGGAGCTGGACGGCACGACGGGTGGGGCTCATGCGAGCCATCCTGACGACCAAGTGGCATCGACATCCATAGCCAATCGCGAGAGAGTGGCCCCATGAGCCTCGCCCCGCTCGGGTCCGTCGACGTCCACCGCCACCTCTCCCCCGCCGCCGCGGCGCGGTTGCTGGGTCGCTGGCACGCGGGCGGCCCCGCGTACACCGCGCTGGCCGACGCGCTGCGCGCCGCCGTCCTCGCCGGCACGCTCGCCCCGCACACGCGGCTCCCCTCCGAGCGCGACCTCGCCGTCGCGCTCGGCGTCTCCCGCACCACCACGGCGGCCGCGTACGGGCGGCTGCGCGAGCTGGGCTTCGCACGCTCGCGCACGGGGTCGGGGACCGTCGTCGTCCTCCCCCGCGCGACGCGACCCCGGACCGCACCTCGCGCGCGCGGGGGCGACGCGCCGCCCGCACCCGCCCCCCACGTCGCCCCGATCGACCTCGCCGACCTCTCCCAGGCGACGTCCGCCGCCCCGAGCGGGCTGCACGGCGCGTACTCGCGCGCGCTCGAACGCCTCCCCGAGTACCTGTCCGGAGGCGGGTACGAGCCGTACGGCGTCGGCGTCCTGCGCGAGGCGATCGCCGACCACCACACGCGGCGCGGCACGCCGACGACGCCCGACGAGGTCCTCGTCACGACCGGTGCCCAGCACGCGATCACCACGCTCGCCGGCACGCTCCTCGGCGTCGGAGACCGCGCCGTGGTGCAGTCGCCCACGTACTACCACGCGATGGAGGCGCTGCGGCGGGCCGGGGCACGGCTCGTGCCCGTCCCCGTGGGGCGCGGCGACCGGGAGGCGCACCCCGGCCGCGACCGGGACGCGCCCGGGTTCGACGTCGACCTCTTCGGATCCACGCTGCGCCAGGTCTCCCCGCGACTGGTGTACCTCGTGCCGGACTTCCACAACCCGACCGCCTACACGCTCACGGCCGAGGAGCGGGCCGGGGTGCGCGACGCCGCGGCGCGGCACCGCGTGACCGTCGTCGGGGACGAGACCCTCACGGACCTCGACCTCGACGGCGACCCCGACGCCGTCGGCCCCGTCACCGAGCCGCTCGCCGGCGACGGGACGTCGCCGTTCGTCGTCACCGTGGGCTCGGCGTCCAAGTCGTTCTGGGGCGGGCTGCGCGTCGGGTGGGTCCGCGCGCACCCCGACCTCGTCGCGCGGCTCGCGCGCACGCGGCAGTCCGCCGACATCGCGACCGCGGTGCTCGAGCAGCTCGCCGTCGTCGAGCTGCTCGACGACGCGGGCAGCGTGCTCGCCGAGCGCCGCCGGATGCTGCGCGCCCAGCGCGACCTGCTGTGCGGGCTCCTGGGCACAGCGCTCCCCGACTGGCGGGTGCACGTCCCGGAGGGCGGTCTGTCGCTCTGGGTCGACGTGGGCGCGCCCGTCGCTCAGGCGTTCGCCGCTGCGGCGGCCGCGGAGGGAGTCCTGGTCAACGCCGGCCCGACGTTCACCCCGGACGGCAGCGCCGCTGACCGCATCCGCCTCACGTTCTCGCGCCCGCCCGAGGAGCTGGAGCGGGCCGTCCCGCGGCTCGTCGCGGCGTGGTCACGCGTGGCGGCATGATGCCGCCGGGCCGTCGGTACGTGACGGACGCGGTCAGCGAGAGCGGAGCTCGACGGACGCGGTCGCCTGCGTGCCGTCGTGCAGGAGCCGCGCGACGGCGGCGCCCTCGGCGGCCAAGGTGCGCCACGTCTCGCCGAGCCACTGCTCGGCGTCGTACTGCGTCGTGAAGACGGGACTCACCGGCGCGGCGAGGACGCGACCCTCGGCGTCGTCGAGCTCCCAGACCCACTGCGGCCGGATCATCGTGCCTCCCTCGCCTCGGCGCCGCGCACGTGCTCGCCCGGCTCCGGGTGGCGCGCGAGCGACCGGTTGATGCGCGCCGCCCAGAGCGGGCCCTGGTAGAGGAACCCGGTGTACCCCTGAACGAGGTCGGCCCCCGCGTGCAGGTAGTCGCGGGCGTCGTGCGCGGTCGTGATGCCCCCGACGCCGATGATCGCGCGCCGCGTGCCGAGGCGCTCGCGCAGGCGCGCGACGACCGCGAGGCCGCGTGCGCGCACGGGCGGGCCGGACAGCCCGCCGGGCCCGCGGTCGTGCCCGATCGTCGTGTTCACGGCGACGACGCCGTCGAGGTCGAGCTCGTCGACGAGGTCGGCGACCGCGTCCACGTCCTCGTCCGCGAGGTCGGGCGCGATCTTGACGAGCAGCGGCACCCGGGCGACCCCCGCGTCCGCGGTCGCGGCGTCGGCGGCCTCGCGCACCGCCACGAGGATCGGGCGCAGCGACTCGACCTCCTGGAGGTCGCGCAGGCCCGGGGTGTTGGGCGAGGAGACGTTGACGACGAGGTAGTCCGCGTACGGCGCGAGCAGCCCCGCGCTCGTCGCGTAGTCCGCCGCGGCCTCGGCCGCGGGCGTGACCTTCGTCTTGCCGATGTTGGCCCCCACGAGCACGGCGCGTCCCGACCTCGTCGAGCGCAGCGCCTCGAGCCGGCGGGCGGCCGCCGCGGCACCCTCGTTGTTGAAGCCCATGCGGTTGCGCACGCCCATCACGTCGAGCTCGCGCCACAGGCGTGGCTTCTCGTTGCCCGGCTGCGCGTGCGCCGTGACGGTGCCGATCTCGACGAACGCGAACCCGAGCATCGTGAGCCCGCGCACGGCGCGCGCGTCCTTGTCGAACCCGCCCGCGAGACCGAAGGGCGCGGGGAAGACCTTGCCCAGGACCTCGACGCTGCCCCGACCCCCTGCCGCGCGGCCCAGGTAGGGCGCGAGCGCCCCCTGCACGACGTCGCGCAGCACCGGCACGCGGCCGACGGCGCCGATGAGGTCGAACGCGACGTGGTGCGCGCGCTCGGGGTCCATCCGACGGAAGACGGTGTCGAAGAGCAGCCCGTACAGGAGCGGTCGGCGGCGGGTCATGCGGCGTCCTCCGGGGCGTCGGTGGTGGTGCGGCTGCTGGTGGTGCTCGGGGTGTCGTCCTGCGAGGCGGCGCCCGGACGGGTGCGCCAGAGCCACCACAGCCCCACGAAGGGCAGGACGAGCGGCACGTAGCCGTAGCCCTGCCCGAAGCCGGACCAGACGGTCGCGCGGGGGAAGGCCTCGGGGTCGGCGAGCGAGAAGGCGCCGACGGCGAGCACGCCGACGAGCTCGACGCCCACCGCGACCCACGCGACCCGGCGCGCGACGGCACCGCCCCGCGCGAGCGCGACCGTCGCGACGACGTACACGGCCGCCGCGAGCGCAGACAGCGCGTACGCGAGCGGCGCCTCGTGCCAGTCGCGCAGGAGCTGCACGGCCGCGCGGGCCGAGGCCGCGAGCGCGAAGATCCCGTACACGGCGACGAGCACCCGGCCGAAGCCGGTGTTCGTGCGACGGGGGCGCGGCGTCCCGTCCGGGGCGGCAGGTGCGCTCATGGCGAGGACCTCCAGGTCAGGCGTTCCAGATCTGCCACAAGCGCCACTCGAGGAACGCGACGGTGAGCGCGGCGACCGCGAGCACGACCGAGCTCCAGCGCGAGCGCTCCGCGAAGGCCCACAGCGCGGCGACGGGCAGGATGAAGAGGGCGGTCACGAGGTAGCCCCACAGCAGCACGGGGTCGCTCGGCGCGGTCCCGGTGGCGCCGAGCACGCCCACCACCACCGCCTGCACGAGGATCAGCCCCTCGATCACCGCCGCCCCCCAGAGCTGGCGGAGGATCACCGCACGGTCGCGTGCGACGAACACGAGCGCCCAGCCGGCGAGCGCGACGCACGCCGCGACCACGAGCAGCAGGAGGGGAAGGACCACGCGGCCGAGCGTACCGGGGGCGGCCCGCGGCCATGGAATCGGTCCACAGGTCCCGCGGCCCGAGCGGGGGCAGGGGCCGCGCCCTCGGAGATAGCATCGCGGGGTGGCTGAACTGACCGTCTCCAGCAAGAATCCCGCCGGTGCCAAGGTCGACGCACTCGTCGTCGGCACCCACACGACGTCCGACGGCGTCGCGATCGTCGGGGGCGACCTGCCCCGCCCGGTGGTCGCCGCTCTCGAGGACCTCGCACCCGCGCTCGGCATCACGGGCGCGGCCGACGAGGTCCGCAAGGTGCCCGCCGGGCCCGAGCTCAAGGCCGACGTGCTCGTCCTCGTGGGCCTCGGCGCACGGCGCGCGGACGGCACCTTCAGCGCCGAGGCGCTGCGCCGCGCCGCCGGTGCTGCGCTGCGCGGGCTCGCCGGCGCGGCGTCGGTCGCCGTCGCGCTCCCCGTCGAGGACGAGACCGAGCTCGGCGCGGTCGCCGAGGGGGCGCTGCTCGGCGCGTACGCGTTCGCGCGCTACCGCACGGGCGAGGCCGCATCGTCGGCCGCGAGCCGCCCGCCGGCGTCCGTCGAGATCCTCGCCGGGAGCGCGCGCAGCTCCGCGTCCAAGGCCGCCGTCGAGCGGGCCAAGGTCGTCGCGGCCGCGGTCAACGCGACGCGCGACCTCGTCAACGCGGCGCCCAACGACCTCTTCCCGGCCGCGTTCGCCGACGTCGCGAAGCAGGCCGCCAAGGACTCCGGCGCCAAGGGCCTCAAGGTCACGGTGCTCGACGACAAGGCGCTCGCCGCGGGCGGCTACGGCGGTCTGGTCGGCGTGGGCCAGGGCTCGGCGCGCGGTCCGCGCCTCGTCAAGGTCGCCTACGCGCCGTCGCGCCCCGCCGCGAAGGTCGCGCTCGTCGGCAAGGGCATCACGTTCGACTCGGGCGGCATCTCGATCAAGCCCGCCAAGGGGATGGAGGCGATGAAGTCCGACATGGCTGGCGCCGCCGCCGTGCTCCAGACGGTCGTCGCCGCTGCACGCCTCGGGCTGCCCGTGGCCGTGACGGGCTGGCTGTGCCTCGCGGAGAACATGCCGTCCGGCACCGCCCAGCGCCCGTCGGACGTCATCACGATCCGCGGCGGCAAGACCGTCGAGGTGCTCAACACCGACGCCGAGGGCCGCCTGGTCATGGCCGACGGCCTCGTCGCCGCGGTCGAGGAGAAGCCGGACGTCGTGCTCGACGTCGCGACGCTCACCGGTGCCCAGATGGTCGCGCTCGGCAACCGCGTCTCCGCCGTGATGGGCGCCGACGACGTGCGCGCCGAGGTCGTCGCGGCGGCGGACGCGGCGGGCGAGCAGTTCTGGCCGATGCCGCTGCCCGAGGAGCTGGGCGCGTCGCTGAAGTCGAAGGTCGCGGACCTCGCGAACATCGGCGACCGGTTCGGCGGCATGCTCGTCGCGGGCCTGTTCCTTCAGGAGTTCGTCGGCGAGACGCCGTGGGCGCACCTCGACATCGCCGGTCCGGCGTTCAACGAGGGCTCCGCGCACGGGTACACGCCGGTCGGCGGCACGGGCGTCGCCGTCCGCACCCTGCTCAGCCTGGTCGAGGGCCGCGCCCGCCGCTGAGCCGACCTCGCCGAGCAGGTGGTCGTGGTCCGTCCGGGTGACCAGACGGACCACGACCACCTGCTCGACCCGGCTGACCGCCCGGTCGGCCGGTCAGGAGCTCCGGCGCTGCCGCTGGCGCGAGTTCCAGTCCCGCATGCGCTGCGGGTAGCCGGTGAAGCGGACGTTGTAGACGGGCACGCCCAGCGAGCCGGCGACGTCGAACGCCGTCTTCTCGTCGGGCACACGGCGCCGCGTCCACTCCCCCGTCGTCGCGATGAGCAGGAGCGTCGCCCCGGTGTCCTGCGTGGGCGGCTCGACGTACGCCTCGACCCCGACGCGCGTGCGCACGAATTCCTGGAGGTGGGCGAGCGTCGCGCGGCGGGCGTCCGACGGCGCGGCGGAGCCGCCGGTCGCGGACGGGGTCGTCGCGGGGCGGCGGGAGAACAGGCTGGACAGCTTGGGCAGCCGGGGCACAGCGGCAGGGTACAGCGTGACCCTGGTCATACGGTGGGCGCCGCTGTCTGCAGCGTCACAGCCGCGAGGCCCTGGTTTCGATTGGGGAGCCCGTGCCCGAGGTGCCAAGATGGCACCCGGAGAACGTTCACGCACCGTGGGCCAGCGGTTCTCGCGAGGCCCGCCGACGTGCCGTGGGCGTCCGCCCTCGCTCTCCCCTCGCTGAAGGAGTCGCACGTGGCCGAACCCGGCACACCATTCGACGTCGTCGTCCTGGGCGGAGGCAGCGCCGGCTACGCCACCGCGCTGCGCGCCGCCCAGCTCGGTCTCTCCGTCGCGCTCGTCGAGTCGGGCAAGCTCGGTGGCACCTGCCTGCACAACGGGTGCATCCCCACCAAGGCCCTGCTCCACGCGGCCGAGCTCGCCGACGGCGCCCGGGAGGGCGTGAAGTTCGGCGTCCGCAGCACGTTCGACGGCATCGACATGGCAGGCGTCAACAGCTACAAGGACGGCGTCGTCGCCGGGCTCTACAAGGGGCTCCAGGGGCTCGTCTCCTCGCGCGGCATCACGTTCGTCGAGGGGCACGGCCGGCTCGTGTCGCAGGACACCGTCGAGGTCGACGGCACCCGCTACACCGGCCGCCACGTCGTGCTCGCGACCGGCTCGTACTCGCGCTCGCTCCCGGGCCTCGAGATCGCCGGCCGCGTCATCACGTCCGACCAGGCGCTGGGGCTCGACCGCGTGCCCACGTCGGTGGTCGTGCTCGGCGGCGGCGTCATCGGCGTCGAGTTCGCGAGCGTGTGGAAGTCGTTCGGCGCCGACGTCCAGATCGTCGAGGCGCTGCCCCACCTCGTGCCCAACGAGGACGAGGCGCTCTCCAAGTCGCTCGAGCGCGCGTTCCGCAAGCGCGGCATCAAGTTCTCGCTCGGCGACCGGTTCGCGGGCGTCAAGGAGACCGACTCGGGGGTCACCGTCACGCTCGAGTCCGGCAAGACGTTCGAGGCCGAGCTGCTGCTCGTCGCCGTCGGGCGCGGACCCCGCACCGCGGACCTCGGGTTCGAGGCGCAGGGCATCACGCTCGACCGCGGGTTCGTGATCGTCGACGAGCGCCTGCACACGGGCGTCGGGAACATCTGGGCCGCGGGCGACATCGTGCCCGGCCTCCAGCTCGCGCACCGCGGGTTCGCGCAGGGCATCTTCCTCGCGGAGCAGATCGCCGGGCTCGACCCGACGCCGATCGTCGAGTCGTCCATCCCGCGCGTGACGTACTGCGAGCCCGAGGTCGCGTCCGTCGGCGTCACGGAGGCCGCGGCGATCGAGACGTGGGGCGCCGACCAGGTCGAGTCCCTCGAGTACAACCTCGCCGGCAACGGCAAGAGCAAGATCCTCGCGACCAGCGGCTTCGTCAAGCTCGTGCGCCGCAAGGACGGTCCCGTCGTCGGCGTGCACATGATCGGCGCGCGCGTCGGCGAGCTCGTCGGCGAGGGCCAGCTCATCGTGGGCTGGGAGGCGTACCCCGAGGACGTCGCCGCCCTGGTCCACGCCCACCCCACCCAGAACGAGGCACTCGGAGAGGCGCACCTGGCCCTGGCCGGCAAGCCTCTGCACGCCCACAACTGACCCCAACGATCGAAGGAGACCAGGCAGGTCATGTCTGAGAACGTGCAGATGCCGGCCCTCGGCGAGTCCGTCACCGAAGGCACCGTCACCCGTTGGCTCAAGTCGGTCGGCGACACCGTCGCCGTCGACGAGCCGCTGCTCGAGGTCTCGACCGACAAGGTCGACACCGAGATCCCGTCGCCCGTCGCGGGCGTGCTCGAGCAGATCCTCGTCCAGGAGGACGAGACCGTGGAGGTCGGTACCGACCTCCACGGCCTCGTCCTCCTGGACGAGGATCTGCTCGAGCA
>NZ_LUAZ01000042.1:0-35835 GCF_001647255.1 Cellulosimicrobium sp. I38E | reverse complement strand
GAGGCGGCGGGCCAGGTGCGGGTAGTCCACCACCAGGCCGTCGGCGTCGACGGTGAGGTCTGCCGTGAAGTCGCGCGTGGCGCTCGTGTATGTGACGACGCCCTGACCGGTCGTGGGGTCGAGCGGCTCGCGCGCGGCGTAGACCTGGTCGCTGCGCAGGACCGCCAGGGACGGCAGGTCGACCCACGCCATGACCAGGCGCGTCTCGCCCGCCAGCGGGCGGTCGCCGAGCAGCCCGAGGCGCAGGATCGGCATCGTGTTGGTGACGGGGCACAGCGCGATGTCGCAGTCGAGCGCGCCGTCGAGCGAGGCCGGGTCGGCGATCCCGGGCGTGGCGAGGCCCGACGGCGGCGTCCCCGACTCGCGCACGTCGGCGCGCCACGCGCCGTCGGGCGTCCGGACGAGGTCGAGGTGGCGAGACCACCCGAGCCCGCGCACGGAGACGTCGAGGTGCTCGGTCACCCAGCCGGGGCCGGTGCGCAGCGCCCACGCGGTCGCGTACGCCGCCGCGCGCGACGTGCCGAGCGCCGCCAGCCGGTCGTCGCGCACGGTGACGGTCGCGGCCTCCAGGCGGTCCGGGTCGTCGTCCCAGCCGGTCCACGCGACGTGCCTCGTCGATGCGCTCACGCGCGCCAGTCTCGGGCGAAAAGGCGGTGCCCGCGCGGCGAGGGCGTGGCAGGGTCGCGCCCATGACCTCTCGCATCTCCCACACCACGTTCGACGCGCGCGACTCCTACGCGCAGTCCGTCTTCTGGGCCCAGGTCCTCGGGTACACCGACGTGCCCGGCGACCCCAACCTCCCCGGCCACGAGGAGTGCATGATCATCCCGCCGGCCGACGCCGCGACCCCCGTCGAGAGCCGCGGGCACGTCCTGTTCGTCGAGGTGCCCGACGACAAGGAGCTGAAGAACCGCGTCCACCTCGACCTGCGGCCCACCGACCGCACGCGCGAGGAAGAGGTCGAGCGCGTGCTCGCGCTCGGGGCGACGCAGGTCGCGGACCGGCGCACGCCCGACGGCGGCGGCTGGGTGGTGCTCGCCGACCCGGAGGGCAACGAGTTCTGCATCCTGCGCAGCGACGCCGAGCTCGCGGCGGCCGCCGCCCGTTAGCGGTCGGTGATCCGGATCCAGCCGCGCTGGGCCGCGCGCGCCCCGGCCTCGAACCGGCTCGTCGCGCCCAGGCGTCCCATGAGCCCGGCCGCGTGACGTCGGACCGTCCGCGGCGACACCCCGAGCCGCGCGGCGACGGCGGTGTCGGTCTTGCCCTCGGCGAGGAGCCGCAGCAGCGTGTCCTCGCTCGGGGCGAGCGCGTCGTCGGCCGCCCGCGCCCGGTCCCACTCGGACTCGGCGAGGGCCCGCAGCGCGAGGACGGCGTCGCGGTCGGTCACGGCGCGCGTGCGGTCCGGCCGGGCGACGAGGACGACCGTGTCGTCGACGGCGACGAGCGACAGGGGCAGCGCCGGGGCCACACGGTGCTCGACAACGGGTCCGCCGTCGGGCGCGTCGTCCGGGGCGGCGGGTCCCGGGCGGTGGTCGGCGACCGGAGGTGCACCCGCGAGCGGTCCGTCGCCGGCGGGCCCGCCGGCGGGTGGTGCGTCGGCGGGTGGGGTGTCGTCCGACGGCCCGACGCGGGGCGGCGCTGCCGGCTCCACCGTCACGACCCGCACGTGCGCCCCCCGGCGAGCTCGGTCGCGCACGCGTTCCCACAGCGGGTCCGGGTCGTCACCGCTGCCGTCGTCGAGGACGAGGACGGCACGAGCGCGGCGGAGCGCGACGGCCCTCGCGGAGCGCCTGGCGCCGAGCACCGGGTCCCGCTCCGACGACGTCACACGGTGTGACTGTAGTCGACCTCCTCGAGGGCGCCGAGAGCCGTCCCGGCGGTCGGACCCTTGTGACGAACTGGGAGGTCAACGGGTATTTGTCCTCTTCCGGACACGTCGGATTTGTTTACACCGCGTCCGTCCGCTGCGAGGCTTCCCCCGGACCGCCGGGTCGGGCTTCGTGCTGCCCGGCGTCCAACGTGCCGGGACGGACCCGGCGCGGGTGACGGAGGGGGCCACATGGGCGCGCAGCCCGACGACCTGACCCTCGTGGGCCTCGTCCACGAGCACGCACGCGAGCGGCCGGACCACGCGGCCGTCGTCGTCGTGCCGGAGGTGGGCGAGCGGCGCACGCTGACCTACGCCGAGCTCGACGCGCAGGCGGCGGCGCTCGCGGCCGGCCTCGCCGCGCGGCACGAGCCGGGCGACCGGGCCCTGGTCCTCTACTCGGCGACCGCGTCGTTCGTCGTCGGGATCGTGGCCTGCTTCTACGCGGGACTGATCCCCGTCCCGTCCCCGCTCCCGGGCGGGCAGGCGTACCAGCGCGAGCGCGTGCGCGGCATGCTCGTCGACTGCGACGCGGCCGTCGTGCTCGTCGACCCGACGGCCGCGACCGAGACGACGGAGTGGGCGGAGCCGTTGCGGCGCGCCGACGGCGGCCCCGTCGTCGTGACCGTGGTCGACGGCACCACGGAGGGCCCGGCCCGGCGCGGCCGCCCGGGCTCGCAGGACGTCGCGTTCCTCCAGTACACCTCCGGGTCCACGAGCAGCCCCAAGGGCGTCGTCGTCACGCACGCGAACGTCCTGCACCACCACGACGCCTTCTCGACGACCCTCGGCCTCGTCCCGGAGGACGTCTTCTGCAGCTGGCTGCCGGGATACCACGACTTCGGCCTCGTCGGGATGCTGCTCGTCCCCCTGGGTCTCGGCGCGACGGCCGTCATCGTCCCCTCGACGGCGTTCCTCAAGCGCCCCGTCCGCTGGCTCTCCGCGATCACGGAGACCGGGGCGACCGTCACGGCGTCGCCGAACTTCGGCTACGACCAGTGCGCGCGGCGCGTGCGCGACGACCAGCTCGCCGAGCTCGACCTGACCCGCCTGCGCTGGGCGCTGGGCGGTGCCGAGCCGGTGGACCCTGCCGTCCTGGACGCCTTCACGCGCCGGTTCGAGCCCGTCGGGTTCCGCGGGTCGGCCCACGGCCCGGGGTACGGCCTCGCGGAGGCGACGCTGACGGCGACGTACCCGGACCGCCGGCTCCCGCTCGTCATCACCGCGGACGAGGCGGCGCTCGCCGACGGCCGCCTGGTCGTGCTCGAGGAGGCGTCGTTCCTGTCCGCCCTCCCGGACGCCGCGGCGCAGGGCCGGGGCAGCGTCCCGGGCGCGCGGCTCGTGTGCTGCGGCCTGCCGAGCGGCGTGGAGCTGCGCCTCGTGGACGACCAGGGCGTCGAGGTGCCGGACGGCGCGGTCGGGGAGGTCTGGCTGCGCGGCGGCACCGTCGCGGCCGGGTACTGGGGCGACGCGGCGGCGGGCGCGACGGCCGAGACGTTCGGCGCCGTCGCCGCCGACGGCACCGGCCCGTGGCTGCGCACCGGGGACCTCGGGGCGCTGCACGGCGGCCAGCTGGTCGTCACGGGCCGGATCAAGGAGCTGCTCATCGTCGCAGGGCGCAACCTGTACCCCTACGACCTCGAGCGCGAGCTGCGGCGGCTGCACCCCGGCGCCGAGGGCCGTCCGGGTGCCGTCTTCGAGGCGGAGGGGCTGCCAGGCACGCTGTGCGCGGTCCAGGAGTTCCGGCCCACGCCGGGCGCGCGGCTCGACGGCGCGAGCGCCGAGGACGAGCTTGACGCCGTCGTGCGCCAGATGGCCTCCCACCTGGCCTCCGTCTCGGGCGCCGCGGTGCACGACGTCGTCCTCGTGCGCCCCGGCCAGGTGCCGCGGACCACGAGCGGCAAGATCCAGCGCGGTCGGGCGCGCGACCTGCACGGCGGGGGCGACCTCGCCGAGCTCCACTCCCTGCGCGCGTCCCGGGACCGCGCGCGCACCGAGCTCGCAGGGACCCGCTCATGACCGCACCGCTGCCCGACGCCCTCGACGACCTCGTGCTGCGCCACGTCGCCGCCGCCCTGGGGATCGCCCCGGCCGACGTCGACCCGACGGGCGACCTCGCCGGGCTCGGCCTCGGCTCGGTCCAGGTGCTGGCCCTGCTGGGGGACCTGGAGGACGCGCTGGGCGTCGACCTGGACCCCGAGGCCGTCGTCGACAACCCGACGCCCCGCGCGCTCGCCGAGCACCTGCGCAGCGTCGTCGACGTCCCCGGGACCGCGGCATGACGACCCTCGTCGACGTCGGCGCGCACGTCCCCGCGACGCGCGTACCCATCCGCGACCTCGCGGACGAGCTGGGCCTCGACCACCTCGAGCTCGGCGTGTTCGAGCGCTTCTTCGGGCTCCGTGAGGTGTGCACGGCGCCGGACGAGAGCCTCACCGACCTGCTCGTCGCCGCGGCGCGCGCCGTGCCCGGCCTCGCCGGCAACGAGCACCGCGTCCGGTACGTGCTCGGCGCACGGACCATCGCGACCGTCGCCCCGGTCGGGGTCAACCCCTTGCACGACGCCGCCGACCGCCTCGGGCTGGACCACGCGGTCGTGTGGACCCTCACCCAGCACGCGTGCGCGTCGGCGCTGCTCGCCGTGGACGTCGCGGGCCGCCTGCTGGTCGCCGACGGCGACCCCGACGCGCTCGCGCTCGTCCTCACCGGCGAGAAGGCCTTCAGCCCCGGGTCCCGCCTCATCGAGGGCACGACGATCATGGGCGAGGGCACGGCGGCCGTCCTCGTGGCGGCGGACGCCACCGGTGGGGTCGCGGCGCGGGCGGGCAGCCCCGTGCTGTCCTACGCGACGCGCACCCTGGGCGAGTACCACCAGGTCCCGCTCCCGGAGGACCTGGCCGGCCCGTTCGGCGTCGCGTACACCGAGGTGCTCGCGGAGGTCGTGGTCGAGGCCGTCGAGCGCGCGGGCCTGACGCTGGACGACCTCGCGCTCGTCCTGCCGCACAACGTGAACCGCGTGTCCTGGCGGCGCCTGTGCTCGCGCCTCGGGCTGCCGATCGCGCGCGTCCGGCTCGACGACGTGCCCGTGACGGGCCACTGCTTCGGCGCCGACTCGTTCATCGGCTACGCCGCCGCGCGCGCCGAGGGCCGGCTGCGCCCCGGCGACCCGTTCCTCATGGTGGCGGTCGGGCTGGGTGCCACGTTCTCCGCCATGGTCCTGCGCTACGCGCCCCACGAGACGGAGGAGCCCGCATGACGGTCGAGCAGGTGGCGGAGGCCGCCGCCACGGACGCTGCCCCGGATGCCCTGAAGGCGGACGGCACCGAGCCGTTCCTCGCGCGGACCAAGCGCGCGCTCGCGGGCGCGCCCGACGCCCCGCTGGTGCTGCTCGCGAACTTCGAGATCGAGGACGCGTGGGCGGTCGGCGAGGTCGGCCTGCCCTCGGTCGGGGGCGCGTCGGCGACGGCCGCGCTCGTCAACCGCATGGACGAGCTCGCGCTGCTCCTCGCCGGCCCGGACGACCACGTCGTGCTCAAGGCCGAGCCCGACCCGGACCACCTCGCCCACCTGGACGCGCTCGGCGTCGGGCTCCCGACCGTGCACGTCGCCGAGTCGAGCGACCCGCTGCGCACCGTCACCCTCGACGCGCTCGACTCGCCCGTGCTGCTCGCGCGCCTGCGCGACCTCGCGGCAGACGGCGTGCGCCTCCTCGCGCACGGGACGTCGTCGGCGGAGGAGGACCTCGCTGTCGCGACCGGGCTGCGCTCGGTGCTCGCCGACGCCGCGACGACCAAGTCCGTCAACAGCAAGGTCTACAGCCGAGGGCTGTGCGACGAGCTCGGGATCGAGCAGGCCCGCGGCTGGGCGTGCCGCACCGTCGAGGACTTCGAGCGTGCGTGCGCCGAGGCGGCCCGGCTCGTCGCGGACGGCGCGACCGTGGGCGTCAAGGACGCGTACGGGGTCTCCGGCAAGGGGATCCTCGTCGTGGACGACCCGCGCCGCCTCGACCAGCTCGTGCGCATGGTCACTCGCCGGGCCGCCCGCTCGGGCGACGACCGCCTCGCCGTCGTGGTGGAGGTCTGGGCGGACAAGGCCACCGACCTCAACTACCACTTCACCGTCGCGCAGGACGGCTCGGTCGCGTTCGACTTCGTCAAGGAGGCGATCACCGAGGGCGGCGTCCACAAGGGCCACCGCATCCCGTCGCGCCTGCCCGCCGAGCAGGTCGACGCGCTGGCCGCGCTGTCGGGCCGGCTCGGCGCGCGCCTCGCCGCCGACGGCTTCCACGGGCTCGTCGGCGTCGACGCGCTCGTGCGGACGGACGGCTCGCTGCTGCCGGTCCTGGAGATCAACGCGCGCAGCAACATGTCCACGTACACCGTCCCTCTCCAGGAGCGGTTCCAGCCGCAGGGGTGGGTCGCGCTCGCGCGGCAGTACCCGCTCGTGCTCGACGCCCCGCTGTCGTTCGCGGCGCTCCACGACGTCCTCGGCGACCTGCTCCCCGGCGCGGCCGGGCACGCGGGCCTCGTCGTCCAGGGGACGGGCACGGTCAACGCGGGCGCGTCGTCCCCGACCCCGGGCGGCACGTTCGCCGGCCGGCTCCACGGCCTGCTCGTCGCGCCCGACGAGCAGGCGCTGACCCGCCTCGACCGTGCCGTGACGGAGCGGCTGGCCGGGCGCACCACCGCAGGACCGACCGCGGACCCGACCGAAGGAGACCCCCGATGACCGCGACGCCGAGCCGGCCGACGCCCGGGAGCGCGGACCTCACCGCGGTCGCGGAGGAGTTCGGCACGCCCGTGTACGTGTACGACGGCGACGTGCTCGCCGCGAACTACCGCGCGCTGCGCGAGCGGCTGCACCCCGCGCTGGGGATCTTCTACTCGCTCAAGGCGAACCCGAACGTCAGCATCTGCGGGCTGCTGCACTCGCTCGGCGCGAACGCCGAGGTGTCGTCGCTCACCGAGCTGCGCACGGCGCTCGCGGCGGGCGTCGAGCCGCAGGACGTGCTGTTCCTCGGGCCGGGCAAGAGCCGGGACGAGCTCGTGGCGTGCCTCAACTCGGGCGTGCGCGCGATCATCGTCGAGTCGCTGCCGGAGCTGGCGCTGGTGGACGAGCTCGCCCGCGCGACCGGGCGGCCCGCGCGCGTCGTGCTGCGCGTCAACCCGTCGTTCTCCGTCAAGGGCTCCGGGCTCACGATGGGCGGCAAGCCGCGCCAGTTCGGCATCGACGAGCAGCAGCTCCTCGACGCGCCGGACCTGTGCGCCGGGCTGACGACGGCGCGCGTCGTCGGGGTCCAGGTGTACATGGGCACGCGCATCCTCGACGAGGGCACGATCGTCGAGAACACGACGCGCATCTTCGAGCTCGCGGAGCGCCTCGCGGACCGGCTCGGGTTCCCGCTCGAGCTCGTCGACGTCGGCGGGGGACTGGGCGTGGCGTACTTCGAGCGCGAGCGCGACCTCGACGTCGAGGTCCTCACCGCGGCGCTCAACCCGGTGGTCGAGGCGTTCGTGCAGCGGCACCCCGCGACGGACCTCGTCATGGAGCTCGGCCGCTACCTCGTGGCGCTGTGCGGCACGTACGTCGCGCGCGTGCGCTATGTCAAGGAGTCGATGGGGGAGCGGTTCGCCGTCGCCGACGGCGGGACCAACCACCACATGGCGGCGGTCGGCATCGGGTCGTTCGTCAAGCGCAACTTCCCGATGCGCAAGGTGGGCCCCGCGTCCGGCGCCGAGGACGTGCCGTGGAACGTCACCGGCCCGCTGTGCACGCCCAACGACACGATCGGCAAGGCCGTCCCGCTCCCGGCGGACCTCGCGGCCGGCGACCTCGTCGCCGTCGACCGGTCCGGCGCGTACGGCGCGACGGCGTCGCCCGTGCACTTCCTCAGCCACGGCTACCCCGCGGAGGTGCTGACGCTCGGCGACGAGTCGTTCCTCGTGCGGCACGCGGACACGCCCGACGACCTCCTGTCCCGCCAGGTCTTCCACGACCTCGGCGCGCGCGTCGCCCCGGCCGAGGCCGTCGCCGCCCCCTGACCCGCCGTCCGGTCCGGCCGTCATCGACCCCTCAACCTGCCGCCGTCCGTCATCGCGGGCGCCCGACCCACCACCCCGGAGGAACATCGTGAGCACCAGCACGAACACCGAGTCCCAGGAGGCCCTCGGCCGCGAGCGCGTCGTCGGCGCGGTCGTCGAGGCGCTGTCGAGCGTCCTCGGGCGCCCGCTGCCCGACGTCACGGACGCGACCCGTCTGTTCGACGACCTCGACCTCGACTCCACGAGCGTCCTCGGCCTGCTGATGGCCCTCGAGGACTCGCTCGACATGGAGGTCGACCCGGAGTCGCTCGAGCAGCACCACCTCGAGAGCGTGGGCTCGCTGACGGACTTCGTCGTCGAGCACTCGACGCGGAACTGACGTGACGCTCGGGGGCGGGAGCAGGGCAGCATCCTGGACGACGCCCGACGGCGCCGTCCTGCGGGTGCGGGGCGTCGTGGACGTCCCGGTCGACGATCTCGTCCCCGTCGGGGACGGCACGCGCCGGTCGGTCGCCGAGGACCTGCGGTACGTGTACGGGGAGGGGCAGCCGACCGACTGGCTGGAGACCGGCCCGGGCCGGGACTACCCGACGATGATCCGTGCGGCACGCTCCGCGCTCGCGGAGCGGGGCCTGCTCGACGACGTGCGCCTCGTCGTCCTCGTCGTCACGACCCCCGACCTCCAGCACGAGCGCCTGCTCGGCGGGTTCGTCGCCGACCTGTTCGACGACCGGCCGTACACGTTCTGCGTGACCGAGCAGGGGCTGGCCGGACCGTTCACCGCGCTGCGGCTCGCGCACGAGGAGCTCGCGCACGGCGGCCCGCAGGGTGTCGGGCTCGAGGGCGACGCCCTGGTGCTCGTCCTGGAGCAGTGCACGCTGCCCCCGACGGCGACGCGCGTCCCCGCGCGCGACCGCGTCGTCGCTCTCGTCGTCGGGCACGACGGCGCGGGGCGGCCGGTCGAGGCGCTGTCGGTCGCGCGCGCGCCCCGCGGGCCCCGTCCGGCCGCCGAGGCGCACGACGTCGCCCAGGAGCCGGGGCGTGAGGCGTCGCCCGACGCCCGGCGCGTCGTCCTCGGCGTCGACGTCGACCCGGGCGAGGTCCTCGACACCGACGGCGTCGTCGTCCTGCACGCCGACCCGGGTGCGGCGGCGACGGGCGTGTGGGAGGTCCTCGCCGCGTGCGACGACGTCCCGGACGCGCCGGTCGTCCTGCACGAGCGGTGCCTCGAGCTGGGCTACCGCTGCTCGCTCGTGCTCGGCCCCCGCGCTGTCGCGGCGACCTCCCCGGACGCCGACGACCTGTCCCGAGAGGCGGTGCTCGCATGAGCACGGACGTCGTCGCCCCCGTCGCCGCCGGCGGGGTGCTGCCCGAGGAGGGCGGCGCAGCGGTCCGCGTGGACGGCCTCGCCGACCTCCGTGCCGTCGCGCGCGAGCTCGGCGCGGTCGCGGCGCTCACCGCGCTCGCACGCCTGCTGCCGGTCGCGGCGCTGCCGGGCGAGTGCGTCCTGCTGCCCGACGACGTCCCGCCGTCGGGCGGGTGGGCGCGGGTCGGCGAGGTCGCGTCGGACGTCGGCACGCTGCTCGTGTGGCGGGCACCCTGCGCCGCCGTGGCGCCCGGACCGGCCGCGCGCGCCGCCGAGGTACCCGGACCTGCCGCACCCGCCACCGACGAGGGCACCGCGACCAGCGCGGCCGACGCCGCCTGGCGCGTCGGGGTCGCGTGGGTGCGGACCGGGCTGTGCGAGCGTCTGACCGACCGGGCGGTCGAGCGGCTGCGCGGCCGGACGGTCGGCGGCACGGCGACGGTGAACCTGCCGCCCGTCCGCCTCGTCCTCGCCGACGCGGCGCTCGCCCACCTCGAGGTGCAGTCGCTCCTGGGCGGGGTCGCGTCGCGGGACGAGGCCCCGGCTGCCGGGTCGCCGGACCGACGCCCCGTGGTCTCCGGGTCCTCGCTCGCGCGGGTCACGGCGGTCCTCGACCGCTCGTCGCGCGCCGTCCACAACCTGTTCGGCGCGTCGGGGTACGTCGACGGCGACGCCGCGCGGCTCGCGCGCACGATCGACCTGCTCGGCCACGCGAGCGGGACGCTGCCGGGCCGCGGCTCCGAGACACACCACAGCCGGGAGGGGCAGGACGCATGACCACGGTCGACCTCGTCGCGCTGCGCGACCACCTGCGGCCCGTCGGCGCGGCGCTCCGCGAGCACGCCCTCGCGATCGACGCGGACCCCGCGGCGCTCCAGGTCCTCCTGGACTCCGGCGCCCTGCCGTACCGGCAGCTCGGGGGGTTCCCGCCGGGGTACCTCGACGACCCGCTGCGTGTGCGGGGCGTACCGGTGCACGTGCGCACGTGCGTGGAGCGCGTCGTCGTCGCCGAGGCGCTCGCCTGGGGCGACGCGTCCGTCGTCGTCGGGGCGCCCGGGCCGTCCATGTCCGGGGTCGTCCTGGACGACCTCGCCGACGACGAGCAGCGCGACCGCTTCTACCGTCGCGTGGCGCAGCCGGGCACCTGGACCTTCTTCGGCCTCACCGAGCCCGACCGCGGCTCGGACGCCGCGGCGCTGGAGACGGCGGTCGTCGAGGCCGACGGCGCTCCCGTGCTGCGCGGCCACAAGAAGTACGTGGGCAACGTCGCGCGCGCGAGCCTCGGCGTCGTGTTCGCGCGGCACCGCCCGGGCCCGCTGGGCGTCGGGGTCTACCTCGTCGACACCGACCGGCCGGGCTTCGACGCCGCGCCGCTCGTGACGACCGGGATGCGCGCGGTGCAGCTCGGCGAGGTGCGGCTGCGCGACGTCCCCCTGCTCGCGCAGGACACGCTCGGGCGGCACCTGTCGCCGTCGCGCCGCGGCCTCCTCGGGGCGGTGCGCACCTTCAACCGCCTGCGCCCCGTCGTCGCGTCGCTCGCGGTGGGCGTCACGCAGGCGGCGCTCGACTACGTGCGCGCCGAGCGGTCGTCGTTCACCGCCGACGAGCGGTGGCGCCTGGAGACGTTCGACGACCGGCTCCACGCCGCGCGCGCCCTCGTGCTCCAGGCGGCGCGCGCCGCCGACGCGGACGCGGCGGACGGGACGCTGCCCGCGGCGGCCAAGGCCACCGCGCTCGATCTCGCCGAGGAGGTCACGCACGCGGTGCCCGCGCTGCTCGGCCCCGGCGCGCGGTGGGAGCACCCGTACCTCGACAAGCTGGTCCGCGACGTGCCCGGCCTGGAGATGATGGAGGGCACGCGGACCGTCCAGCGGCTCACCCTCGCGCAGGGCTGGTTGCAGGGCAGGGCACGGCATGCCGAGCTCGTCTAGGGAGGCGGACGCGACCCCGGTCGCGACCGGCTCGCCGCGGCCGGAGGCACTGCCGCCCGTGCCATCGCCACCCTCCGCGGAGCCGACGGTCGGGGTCCTGCGCCGCCGCGTCGTGCGACTCGCCGCCCCGATCTGCGCGGCGCTCGTCGTGGGGGCGCTCGCGCAGCTCGTCATCGCGGCGCTGCTGGGGCACATGGGCGACGACGCGCTCTACGTCCGGTCGCTCTTCATCCCCGTGACGTTCCTGGTGCTCGCGGTCCAGGAGGGCCTCGACGTCTCGACGCAGGTCGGCTTCGCGCGCCTGCACGGGTCGCGGGCCCGGGCCACGGAGGACGGCGCAGCGGAGGACGACGGCGCGACCGCTGTGCCGACGTCGGCCACCACGGCGCTGCTGGGGCGGTTCGTGGGTGGCGGTGCGGCGGTGCTCGGCGGGGTCGCCCTGCTCGTGGTCCTCGCCGCCCCGGCGCTCGCCGACGTGCTGTCCGTGCCTGCGCCGCTCGTCGCGGAGTTCGTCGCGTTCGCGCGCTGGACCGTGGTCGCGAGCGTGCTGTCCGTCCCGACGGCGGTCGCGGCCGCCGCGCTGCGGGGGTGGGCGCGCACCGGGGCGTCGGCGACCGTGGCGCTGCTCGTCGCGGGGCTCCAGGTGCTCGTCGTGTGGCTCGTCGGGCTCGTGGGCGGGTTCGGCGCGCTCGCGGTCCCGGTCGCGATCACGGGCTCCACGCTCGTCGGCGCGGCCGTCGCGTGGGCGCTCCTCGTGCGCGCCCACCTGCTCCCGAGGCCCGGGCACGTCCCGGGCATGCGACGCCTGCTCGCCCTGCGCCACCACCCCGCGCCGCAGCGGCTCGCCGCGGCGTGGCGACGGGCGCTCCGCGCCCTGCCCGCCGGGTCGTGGACGACGCCGACCCCGCCCTCACCCTCTACGGCGCCGGCCGCCGAGCCGACGACGTCGGACGTTCCTCCCGGGGGCGCCGTGGTCGAGCGGGTGGACGTGCGCGGGCTGCTCCTCGGCGTCGGCCTGCCGGTCGGACTGTCCTACCTCCTGCTCACCGTGACGAACCTCGTCATGGTGTGGGTCCTCGGGCCGTCGGGCACGGACGTCGTCGCCGGGTTCGGCGGCGCCGCGACGGTCCAGACGCTCGTGATCGTGCCGGCCATCGGGCTCGCCGCGGCGGTGAGCATCGTCATGAACCAGCAGTGGGGGGCGGGGGAGCTCGGCCTGCTGCCGCGCACGCTGCGCGCGGGCACGGTGGTCGTCGCGGGCGTGTACGTGGTGGTGGGGGCGCTCGTCCTCCTGACCGCGCCGGTCGTCGCGGGCCAGCTCTCCGCCGACCCGGACGTCGCCGCGCAGACGGCGCTCTACCTGTGCGTGGTCGGGCCGTCGTACGCGGGCGTCGGGCTCGTGCTCTTCCTCCTGACCCTGCTCGAGCAGCTCGGGTACGGGCGCGTCGCCGTGACGCTCAACGTGCTCTACCACGCCGTCTCGCTCGGCGTCGGCGGCATCCTGGCGCGCGCGGGCGGCGGTCCCACCGCGCTGTACACGACGATCGCCGTGATGAACGTCGTCGGGCTGGTCGTCATGCTCCCCGTCGCGGTGCGCCTCGTCCGACGGCGGGCCACCGACGTGCCGGCCGAGACGGCTGCTTCGGCCGCGGAGGTCGCACCGTGAGCGCGCGGGGGACGACGCCGCCGGTCCAGGGCGTGCCGTTCCGTACCGCCCCGGTCCGCGACGTGCCGGTCCGCGACGTGCCCGTCCGCGGCGTGCCGGGAACGGTCGCGGTCCCGCGGACGGCGGCCGGTCCGGGCTCGGAGGCCTCCGAGCCCGTGCTCAGCGTCGTCGTCATGCACCACCCGGCGCGGGGCGACGTCTCGGACCTGGTCGCGGCGTGCGCGCCGCTCGACGTGCGGGTCGTCGAGGACCCCGACCCCGACGGCCCGCCCAGCCCGCTGCGCACCGCGAAGCGCGCCTGGGCCGCCGTCGCACCGGGCGCGACCCACCACCTCGTGCTCCAGGACGACGTCACACCCGTCCCGGGGTTCGCCGAGCTCGTCCTGCGCGCCGTGCGCGCCCGGGACCGGCACGCCGTCGCGCTCTACTCGAACTGGAACAGCCCGCGCAACGCCTACCTCGTGCGTGCGGCGGCCGCCGCCGGGCAGGCGTGGGCGCCGCTCGGCCACGACGAGTGGGTGCCCACGCTCGGCCTCGTCCTCCCCGCGGACGGCGCGCTGCGCCTCGCCGCGCACCTCGCGGCCCTGCCCGACGACGAGCGGGACGACGACGAGGCCGTCGTGACGTTCTGCGCGCGCGAGGGCTACCCCGTCGTCGCGACGCTGCCGCACCTGCTGGAGCACGGCGACGGCCCGAGCCTCGCGGGCAACGACGCGCACGGCGCCCGGCACGCGACCGTCCCGGCGGGCGACGCCGTCGACGCGGACGCGTGGGACCGCCCGGGCCTCGACCGCGAGCCGTCGCGCTCGCCGGCGACCCTCCGGCCGGTCGCGGTCACGCTCGAGCGCTCGCGCTGCACGCTGCGCGTGCTCCGTCCGGGCGCCGGCGAACCGCTGGAGCACCCGTTCGGCTGGGGCTGGGACGCGTGGTCGTGGTGGCTCGGCGTCGACCCGGCGACCGTCGCGCACGACGTGTCTCTACTCGTCGCGGGCGCGTCCCCGGAGCTCGGCCGCGTCTCGCGCGCCGCGCTCGGCGAGCTCGGCGCGGCGTGCTGGCTGCTGGGTCACGACGTCGCCCGCACGGACTGGCCTCCGCCCGCCGGCCCCGACGCCTCGGCGCACCGGGCCGCCGCCGTCCGGACGTGGGTCCTCTCCGGTCTCCTCCCCGCCGACCGCCCGGAGAACCTCGTCGACGAGCTCGTCGCGTTCGGCCTCGACGCGCTGATCGCGGGCGAGACGTCGACCGCGCCGAACCCGGAGTCAAGGGCGGGTTCGACGCCCGGGCCGCCCACAACCCCGGGTTCGGCACCGGTCGTCGGGGCTGATGGAGGCGACGGCGCGGCCGGCACCGACCTCGAACGGGCCGCGCTCGCCGCCGCGCGGCTCCTCGGGGAGCGCGACGCCGAGGTCGTGTGCCGGGCGGCGGGCCCCGCGGTGCCGGTGCGCGTCGTCGTGCACGACTGCCCGGCGTGCGGCGCGCGTGCCGAGGCCGCGGTGCGACGTCTCGGCGCGCAGGTCGACCTCGACGGTGCCGCCGAGCACCGGGTCGCCGGGCCCGACGACGCCGTGGGCGTCGGCGCGACGCCCTCCGATCGGTCCGACCGTCCCGCGGCATCCGCGGCGCCTGCGGCACCTGACGCGCCTGATGCGCCCGACGCACTCGCGGCACCCGACGGGCCGGGTCGCCGTGCCGTCGTCGAGATCCTCGCGTGCGAGCAGGTCGAGTCGCGTGGGCTCCTCGGCGTCGATCCCGGCCGCCGCTACGTCTCGCGGGGGTTGTGGGCGTCGCGCAGGACGGTGGCCACGTCGCCGCGCGCGACGACGGACGAGCCGCACGGGGCCCCGGCGCACCCGGCCGACGTTTCGACCCCCACCGCGGCGGACCTCCTGGTGGCGCTCGCGGGTGACCGCGTCGCGCACGTGCTCCCGGTCGTGACGCGCGCGGACGGGGACGCGCCGGGCCGGCCGAGCCCGGCCGCGCTGGGCGTGCAGCACGCGGCGGGACCCGTGCAGCGGTACGCGGACGTCCACGCCGAGGCGCGGCTCGCGCGTGCGGGGACGCTGCTGTGAGCGCGACCCCGACCGCACCGTCGGACCGCGCCCCGTCGGACCGCGCCCCGTCGGACCGCGCGTCGGCGGGCGCGTGGGCGTGGCGTGGCGCGGCCCTGCTGCTCGATCTCGACGGGACGCTCGTCGACTCGTCCGCCGCGATCGAACGGCACACGCTCGCGTGGGCGGCCCGGCTCGGGCTCGACGGCGACGCGGTGGTCACGGCGTCGCACGGCCGCCGCGACGTCGAGGTGGTCCGCCTCGTGGCGCCGGACGCCGACGTCGCGCGCGAGGTCGAGTGGCTGCACCGCATCTCGTGCGACGACACCGAGGGCGTCGTGGCCGTGCCGGGCGCCGCAGCGCTGCTGGACGGCCTGGACCCGCGGGCCTGGACGGTGGTGACGTCGGCGGCGCGCGAGGTCGCGCTCGCGCGCCTGACGGCCGCCGGTCTGCCCGTGCCGGCGCGGTTCGTCTGCGCGGAGGACGTGGCGCGCGGCAAGCCCGACCCGGAGGGGTTCCTCGCAGGGGCGCGGCTGCTCGGCGTCGACCCGCGCCGCTGCCTCGTCCTGGAGGACTCCGCCGCGGGGGTCGCCGCGGGCCGGGGCGCGACGGCGACCGTGCTCGCCGTCGGCCCGGACGACGTCCCCGGCGCCCACCACGGCGTCGCGGACCTGCGCCCGGTCGGCGTCCGCGCGGTCGACGGCCAGGTGGAGGTCGTGGTGACGGCGCGGGACGCGGGTGCTGTCGAGGTCCCGGTCGAGATCCTGTCCGCACGGCAGCCCGACGGGCTCGGCGACGACCTGCCGGAGTTCGTCGCATGAGCGCGGTCGACCCGGTGCCCGAGGTGGATCTGTGGTTCGTCGACACGACCCCGCCCCCCGCCGAACACGACATGAGTGTCGTTCTGGGCTCCATTCCGACAGCAAGGTCGTGCTCGACGGCGAGTGACGCCGTGCTCGGTGCCGAGGTGCTGGACGCGGCGGAGCGTGACCGCGCCCGGCGGCTCGCCTCGCCCGCCGACGCCGCGCGGTACGTGCGCGCGCACGTCGCCGCGCGCGAGCTCCTCGCGGCGCGCACGGGCCTGTCGCCCGCGGACGTGCGCTGGGAGGTGGGACCGCACGGGAAGCCGGGTCCCGTCGTCGGGCAGCGGTGGAACCTCAGCCGCAGCGGCGACCACGCGCTCGTCGCGCTCGCCGAGACGGACGTGGGCGTCGACGTGCAGGTGCGCGACCCGCGCGTGGACGTCCACCGCCTCGCCGCGCGGTTCCTCGCCCCGGGGGACGCGCGGTCGGACGTGGACGGGGACCTGTGGCGGCGGTTCTCGCGGCTGGAGGCGTGCGCCAAGGCGGTCGGGGGGCGGCTGCTCGACGTGCTCGGGCTCGACGTCCGGGCGCCCGGGACCGTGCGGGCCGACGACGGCCCGTGGCGCGGCCAGGAGTGGTGGGTGAGCGACGTGGCGGCACCTTCCGGCGCCGTCGCGGCCTGCGCGACGCCGGGGCCGCGGCCGCACGCGCTCCGCACCCGGGTCTGGGGCGCGGAGCAGCCGTCGCCCACGGTGCGGGGCGGCGGGGGAGGTACGTGGTGAGGGTCGTGCACCAGCTCGAGGTCGGCGGTCGCGCGGGCGAGGCGCCCGCGACGTGGGGCCAGACCGCGATCCGGCGCGCGCTCGGCGCGCTCGAGCCGCTGGACCACCAGTTCAACCTTGTGTGGGGCGGCCCGCTCGACGCGCCGGTGCCGACCGAGGCCGCGACCGCCGTCGTGCGCGCGCTCGTCGAGCGGCACGACTCGCTGCGGACGCGGATCCACCCGCGCGGCGACGCCTTCGTCCAGGAGCTGTGCGGCGCCGGGACGGTCGAGGTCGTCGAGGAGCGGGTCGCCGACGTCGGCGAGGTCGCCGCGTCCGGCGCGCGGCTGCGCGACGAGCTCTGGGGCCGTGCGTTCGACTACCCGACCGAGCTGCCCGTGCGGGCGGGTCTCGTGACGGTGGACGGCGCGGTGCACCACACGACGCTCGTCGTCGCGCACACCGCGCTCGACGGCTGGGGGCTCCCCGTCCTCGACGCCGACCTCACGGCCCTCGCCGCGGGCGGCGCGCTGCCGGCCCGCGGGGCGTGGACGCCGCTCGAAGAGGCGGCCTGGCAGACGTCGGACGAGGGACGACGGCACGACGCCGCCGCGCGCGCCCGCACCCTGCGCACCATGCGCGCCGCCCCGGCGCAGGTCTTCGCACCGCGCCCCGCCGAGGCGCCCGACGGCGGGCCGCGGTACCGGCAGACGGTCCTGCGTTCGCGACGCCTGGGGCCGGCGGCCGAGCGCGTGGCCGCGCGCTGGCGCACGAGCGCGTCCGGCGTGCTGCTCGCGGCGTCGTGCCGGGCGCTCGCCCTCGCCGCGGGACGTGACGACCTCGCGCTCCAGGTCATGGTGAGCAACCGCTTCCGCCGGGAGCTCGCCGAGGCCGTCGTGACGACGGCCATGGAGGGCCTGGTGCACGTCGACGGCCTCGACGCGCCGTTCGACGAGGTGGGCACGCGCGTCTGGCGCGCGGCGATGACGGCGTACCGGTCGGCGTACTACGACAAGGACCGGCTCCAGGCGGAGGCCGCGGCCGACCCGTCGACCGCCCACGACGGCACGTGCTGGTACAACGACCGCCGCGGCACCGGTCCCGACCGGACGCTGCGCGCCCGCCCCTCGCGGTCGCGCCGGCTCGCGCGCGCCGACGCGTCCGACGAGCAGGGCGGCGTCACCCTCACGCTGCACCTCGTCGACGCCCCGGGCGGGGGCATCGACGTCGTCCTCACCGCCGACACGACGCGCCTGGAGGACGCGACCGCGGAGGGGGTCGTGCGCGACGTCGAGCGGTGCGTCCTCGACGCGGCACGCGCGGGGAGCGCTGGTCGGGCCGTCACCCGCCGGTAGGTGCCGCGCCCACCGGCGCGACGAGCGAGCGGACGACGAGGGACTGGGCGAGGGTCCCGAACGGCCCGTCCTCGTCGTGCAGCGTCGCGTGCGTGACGCCCGTGCCCGACGCCCCGAACACCACGGCGGTGTCGAGGCCGACCCAGCCGCCCAGCGGCGCGCGGAACAGGTGGGCGGTGAGGTCGACGTTGGGGAACGCCACCTCCCGCGGGTCCGCGCGCACGGCCATGCCGTTGGCGGCGTCGAGCAGGCCGGCGGTGCGGGCGAGCGGCCCCACCTCCTCGTCGGCGACGAGCGGGACGTCGGTGCGCACCCAGACCGTCGCGCGCCCCGGCTCGACCGCGGTGCGGCGGACCTCGACGGAGTCGATGAAGCCGCCGGGCCAGACGGTCGCCGGGTCCCAGGGCGGCGTCCGGTCCGGTCCCGGCACGGGTGCCGGCGCACCGCCGGCGAGGTCGGCGGTGTCGCCCGTCCGCGCGAGCCACGCCCGGAGCGAGACGGCGCAGCGGCCCGCGCACCAGAGCGCCGCCTCCACGAGCTCCACGCCCCGCCCGGGGCGGAGCACCTGGACCCGCGTCTCCACGTCGCCGATCGGGAAGACGCCCCAGATGTCGTAGGCGAGGCGCGAGACGGCGAGGTCGTCGCGCGCTCGGGCAACGCGGTCGGTCTCGACGACGTGCGCGAGCAGCCCGAGCGCGGGCGCGACGTGCTGCTCGTCGGTGCGCCACGCGCCGCCCACGTGCGGGGTCGCGCGGAACGTCGTCGCGCCGGTGCGGAAGAAGTACGCCATCGTGCTCCTCGGTACGGGTGGTCGCTCGGCTGTGCGAGCGGGGGACCTCACGAGTGTGCCCCGTGCGGCGGCGCCCGGTGCCTGTCGGAGGTACCGACGCGTCCGACGGCGGTGGGAGAGCGCCGGGCCGAGCCGTTCCGCCGACCTGGGAGGATCCGACCATGAGCGCGCCTCTCCTGGACTCCCCGCTCCCGATCGTCGCGGCACCGATGGCCGGCGGCCCGACGACGGTGGCGCTGTCGACCGCCGTCGCGTCCGCCGGTGGGTTCCCGTTCCTCGCCGGCGGGTACAGGACGCCCGAGGCGTTCGCGGCGGAGATCGAGGCGTTGCGCCCTGCGGCTCCGGCCTTCGGCGTGAACCTGTTCGTGCCGTCGCGGGACGACGACGTCGACCCGGGAGCGTTCGCCGCCTACGCCGCCGAGCTCGTGCCGGAGGCGGACGCGCTGGGGGTCGCGCTCGACCCGACGCCCGTCGTCGACGACGACCGCTGGGAGGAGAAGCTCGCCCTCCTGCTCGCGCGGCCGGTGCCCGTGGTGTCGCTGACGTTCGGGCTGCCCGACCGGGCCGCGGTCGCCGCCCTCCGCAGCGTCGGGACCCGGGTGCTCGCCAGCGTCACCGCACCCCACGAGGCGCGGCTCGCCCGCGACGTCGGGGTCGACGGTCTCGTGGTCCAGGGTCCGGACGCGGGCGGGCACAGCGCCGTCCACGACCCCGCCCGGTGCCCGGAGCCCGTCGCGACAGCAGAGCTCGTCCGGCGGGTGCGGCGCGAGGTGGACCTGCCGGTCGTGGCCGCAGGAGGCGTCGACGGCCCGGTCGCGGTGCGGGCGCTCCTCGACGCCGGGGCGCAGGCCGTGGCGGTGGGCACGCTGCTGCTGCGGACCGACGAGGCCGGCACGTCGCCCACCTACCGTCGCGCCCTCACGGACCCCGCCTTCACCGAGACGGTCCTGACCCGCGCGTTCACCGGCCGGCCCGCGCGGGCGCTGCGCAACGGGTTCGTCGAGCGCCACCGGGGGAGCGCACCCGCCGCCTACCCCGCGGTGCACCACCTGACCCGGGGACTGCGGCAGGCTGCTGCAGCAGCGGGCGATGCCGACCGCCTGCACCTGTGGGCGGGGACCGGCTACCGGAACGCGTCGGACGGGCCTGCGGCCGACGTCGTGCGGGCGCTCGCGGGCGTCTGAGGGAGCGGGTTGCGGCCGGACGTCAGGGAGCGCCGAGCGCCGCACGAGCCGCGCGCGCGACGGCCGCCGCGAGGCGGTCGAGGGACGTCGAGTGCAGGCGCCACTGCTGCCAGTGCTGCGGCACGTCCATCGCCCGGGCGTCGTCGAAGCCCACGAGGCGCCCGGCGCGCTCGGCCCGGGCGCTCTGGAGGTCGGGGAGCATCCCCCAGCCCATGCCGAGCTCGATCGCGCGGCGGAACTCGTTCGACGCGGGGACGTCATGGCGGGGCGGGTCGATCACCGTTGCCGCCGCTGTCCCCGCTTCAGTCCCCGCTGCACGCTGCGCGCGCAGCCGCAGGTAGCGCTCCTGGAGGTCGTCCTTGCGGTCGAACGCGAGGACGGGTGCGCGGGAGAGCGCGGCGGGGGTCGGGCCGTCCGGGAACCAGCGCGCCACGAACGCGGGGCTCGCCATGGGGCGGTAACGCATCTGGCCGAGCAGGGTCGAGCGGCAGCCCGGGACGGCCTCGGCGACCGAGGTCACCGCCGCGACCGCCGTCCCGTCCCGCAGGAGGCCGATGGAGTGCTCCTCGTCCTCGCGCAGCACCTCGAGCCGGGCCCATCCCGACGCCTCGACGAGCGCGGGCAGGGCCCAGGTGGTCAGGGCGTCGCCGGAGACGACGAGCGTGACCTCGGGCAGCGGCGCGGCGGCATCGTCGGCGTCGGCCGGGTCGCGCCCCGCGGCCCCGATCCCCAGCTCCGTGAGCACGTCCGCCTGCTGGAGCGCGAGGTGGCGCGCGTGCCGGACGAGCACCTGGCCCGGGGGCGTGAGCTCGGCGGGCTTCCCGCGCCGCACGAGCACCTGGCCCACGGCCGACTCGAGCGCGCGCACACGCTGGCTCACGGCGGACGGGGTGACCCCGAGCCGCTGGGCGGCGGCCTCGAACGTCCCGGCGGCGGCGATCGCGGCGAGCGTGCGGAGCTGGTCGGGCTGGAGGTCCACCATGAAGCAGATCTTAGGGAAGTGCAGAATCTTTCGCTGTACTTCACCTCGTGCGATGCCTACCGTCGAGGGCGTGCTCGCCGCTCTCTCGCCCCTCGCCGCCGGTCTCGCCGCCGGGCTGTCCCTCATCGTCGCGATCGGGGCGCAGAACGCGTTCGTGCTGCGCCAGGGCCTGCGCCGCGAGCACGTCCTGCCCGTCGTGCTCGTCTGCGCGCTCTCCGACCTCGTCCTCATCGCCGCTGGGACGGCCGGGCTCGGCGCGCTCGTGACCGGCGCGCCCGCGCTGCTCACCGCTGTGCGCTGGGGCGGCGCCGCGTTCCTCCTCACGCTCGCGGCGCTCGCCGCCCGCCGCGCCCTGCGGCCCGGCGGGCTCGACGCAGCATCCGGCGAGGTGTCCGGCGCCGGCGCGACGAGCGCCCGCTCCGCCGTCGGGACGTCGCTCGCCCTCACCTGGCTCAACCCGCACGTCTACCTCGACACCGTGCTGCTCCTCGGGTCGCTCGCGGCGGGCTACGCCGCCGCGCACGCCGGGGCGGCGGGCGACCCCGACGCGGCCCGGTGGCTCTTCGGAGCGGGCGCGATGGTCGCGAGCATCCTGTGGTTCACGGCGCTCGGCTTCGGGGCCCGCCTGCTCGCGCCCGTGTTCGCGCGTCCCGGCGCGTGGCGCGTGCTCGACGGCGCGATCGCCGTCGTCATGGCGACGATCGGGGTGTCGCTCCTGCTCGGCGGCTGACGCGGCGTCGTCCTCAGGACGTCGCCCAGACCCCCAGCTCGTTGCCGCTCGGGTCGAGGAAGTGAAACCGTCGGCCGCCGGGGAACTCGTACGGGCCCTCGACCACCTGGCCACCCGCGCCCTGCACGGCGGCGAGCGTCGCGTCGAGGTCCGCGGAGAACAGAAGCACGAGCGGCCCACCCCGGGAGACGTCGGCCGCCTCCGCCAGACGCAGCCCGCCCGCCTCGTCCGGACCCGACTCCGCGGCCGTGCGGATCCCCGCGTACCCGGGGCCGTAGGGGACGAACTCCCAGCCGAAGGCCGCGCCGTAGAAGGCCTGTGCCGCGGCGAGGTCGGTCACGGGGAGCTCGACGTAGTCGATCGTGTGGTGGATGCCGTGCGCGTGCGTGCTCATGCCGTCATCGTCGCGCGGGCCACCCACGCGGTGCGCAGCCGGCGCGCCATGGCGCGGTGAGTCCCGGCGCGCGCCCGTCGACAGGCTGACGATCCGATGCTCGCGAGCCTGTTGCGGCCTACGACGCGCTGGCGGAGGGCGGTCGGGTCGAAAATCCCGGGCGTCGCACGATCGTGGGCCGATACGATCGACAGGATCTTCCTCCCGGGCCCCGTCGGCCCCAGACCAGGCCCTGAGCCCTAGACAAGGTGTGCGTGTGTTGACCTCGGTCCTCGCCGAGCGACCTCTTCGCTCCGCGTAGCTCCGTCCACGCTGCCGCGATCATGCGGCGGTCCCCCGGGACGGACTCCCGGTGCGCTCCCAGGGCCCTCTTCGGCGACCCGGCCGCGGCGCGGACATGGATCGTCTGCGCGCCGTCGGGGACGCGTGGGTCAGAGGTCGTTCGGCTGCTCTTGCTGTCTTCGTACGTTCTTCCAGCAAGGAGCACCCCGGTGTCCAGCAACGACACAGACTCGTCGTCCTGCAACAACACAGACTCGTCGCACACCCCGAGCCGCCACGTCTCCTCTCTCGAGACCTTCTCCTGCGTCCAGTGCGGATTCAGCGTGCCGGCACGCACACCGCAGGACCGGTGGCGAAACCACTGCCCCGTCTGCCTCTACTCGAGGCACGACGTCGCGCCGACCGAGGCAGAGACCCCGTGCGGCTCGCGCATGAGGCCTATCGCCATCGCCGTGCTCCGGACCGGCGAATGGATGCTGATCCATCGCTGCGTCGCCTGCGCGCACCTGACCTCGAGTCCGGTCGCCCCCGACGACAACCAGATCATCCTCATGCGGATGGCCGTCCGGCCTCTGGCCGAGCCCCCGTTTCCTCTCGAGTCGTTCGGAACACTCTGAGCGACCCGCGTCCGGAAGGACCTGACATGCCACGACGAAAGTACCCCCGGCAGGGCCGTGCTCAGCGGCACAAGACCGTCCTGCACGCCAACGGCCGACACCGGAGCAACGACTTCCGGTGCGTGAGCTGCCGGCTCGACGTCTCTCTCGACGCTCCGGGCAGCGCACACCGGAACCACTGTCCGAACTGCCTGACGAGCCTCCACGTCGACCGCCGCACTCCCGGTGACCGTGCCGCTGACTGCCGCGGCAGGATGGAGGCCCTGAGCCTGACCGCACGCCCCGACGGTGAATGGCTGATCATCCATCAGTGCCTGACGTGCAGCGGACTCAGCGTCAACCGCATCGCGGGCGACGACAACGCGCTCGTTCTGATGCGGTTGGCCCTCAGGCCGCTCCACGATCGACGAGTGGCCCGCAGCGCACTGATCGCCGCGCTGTGACGCGGCGCTGAGCCGCACGGTCCCGGCCCTCCTGGCTCCGCCCAGGAAGGCCGGGGCCGTGTCGTGGGCGTCGCTTCATCCGGAGCCCGCCGTCACGGCCGCGGGTCGACCCGGCGCCAGGGCTTGTCGTCCCGCCGTGCGCCGGTCCCGGCCGCGCAGCGGCGACACACGGACGTGACGGCGTCGGCGTCCCGCCCGGTCGCGGGCTGGACGTCCGCCCAGGTCACGTGCGGGAAGCGCGCGAGGCCCTGGCGGCTGAGCTGCAGGCGGCACACCGTCGCGTTCGTACCGCGCTCCCACGCGTGGACCTCTCCGGCGGGCATCCGCACGCCGTCCGGGTCGACCCACGTCCCGGTCGCCGCCACCGCCGCCCCTGAGACGCGTCTCGGCATCGTCGTCACCTCCCCTCCCATCCTGCGCCCGGCCGGGGGCCGTCGCAGCCCTGTCGGGGGCGGGAGCGGGCTCCCGGGCGGCAGTCAGGTGAGGTGGTCGAAGTCCCCCCGGACCCAGGCGGCGTGACGCTGCGCGGAGCGGAGCACGACGTCCCGCGCGTCGGCGGGGATGACGCCCTCGAAGTTGTTGTAGAGCCGTTCGAAGGGACGACGTGCGACGTGCTCGGCGACGCGCAGCACGACGGCGGCGGAGAGCGGGATGCGGTTGGGGTAGGACCGCATGAAGCTCACGGACGTGCGGTCCGGGTTGGCGAAGATCGTGTCTCCGGACAGCAGCACGCCCCGACCCTCGGCGCCGGCCGCCCAGTGCACGACGGCGCTGCCGGGGAAGTGGCCGCCCGGCTGTGACAGGACGACGCCGGGCAGCACCTCGCGCTCGCCGGTCCACGTCTCGATGACCGGGTCGGGGCGCGCGACCCAGTGCGCGTCGGCCTCGGCGACGAGCACGGGGACGCCGCCCAGGGCACGGCTCCACGCGACCTGGACGCCGAACATGTGGGGGTGGCTCGCCGCGATCGCCACGACGGGGCCGAGCGCGCGCACCCGCTCGACGGCGTCGTCGTCCACGTAGCCGGGCGGGTCCCACAGGAGGTTGCCCGCGGGGGTGCGCACGATCTTGGCCTGCTGCCCGATGCCGACGCTCGGCTCGCTCGAGAGGCCGAACAGGTCGGGCTCGAGCTCTTCCAGCACGAGGCGCTCGCCGGCCGCGGCGAGCTCGGCGAGCGTGGTCCACGCCTGCCCGCTCGCGGGGACCCACTGGCGCTCGTCGGCGCAGATGGCGCACACGTCGGGTCGCTCGGCGTGCTCGACCGCGCACGTGCGACAGATCCACCACTCCTCGGGGGAGGCAGCGGCGGCGGGCGCGAGGGGCTCGGGGGACGGCGTCGTCGTCATGGGCACAGGTCTACCGTGACCCGCCGACACACGTCACCCCGCACCCCGCACCCCGCTGACCTGCGAGACTGGCGCGCCTATGATCTCCACGCTCCTCGTCGCGCACCCCTGGTTGTCGCCGCTCGCCCTCCTCGTCCTCGCCGTCGCTGGACCGCTCGTGGGCGCGTGGCTGGCGGGCCGCCGCCCGCTCGCGTGGGTGCTCTTCGGCGTCTCGCTGGTCCCCGTGCTGCTGCTGACCCTCGTGCCGGTCGACCGCGAGCTCTTCGCCGTCTGCACCGTGAGCTGGTCGCTGCCGACGCCGGGACGCGTCGAGCTCCTGGCGAACGTCGTGCTGTTCGTGCCGCCGGTGCTGCTCGCCGCGGTCGCGCTGGGCAGGCCGCTCGTCGCGCTCCTCGGCGGCGTCGTCGCCTCCGCGCTCATCGAGGTGGTCCAGGCGCTGGCACCGGCGCTCGGGCGGTCGTGCGACACGAACGACTGGCTCTCCAACTCGATCGGCGCGCTGCTCGGCGCCGGCCTCGCCGTGGTGGCGCTACGGCTCGCGACCCGCCGGGACCGCGTGGCGAACCCGGGCTCGGTCCCCGCCGCGCGCCGGTCCTGAGGAGCAACGCCAAGCGCGGCGTCGAACCAGGCCTCGACACGACCGTGGGAACGCTTCCACCGACGGCCCTCCGCGGGATAGCGTGGTGCTCCGGGCGCCGCCCGTCACCGCCGACAGGACTCGCCCAGGAGATCGCCATGCCGCCCACCACGCTCGACGACGTCGCCGCGGCGGCCCGCGTCTCGCGGTCCACGGCCTCGCGCGTCGTGCGGGGCACGGGACCCGTGTCCGACGCGGCGCGGCGCGCCGTCCTCGCCGCCGTCGAAGAGCTCGGGTACGTGCCGCACCCCGGGGCGCGGTCGCTCGCGAGCGGGCGCGGCGAGCGGGTCGTGGTCGCGGTGGGGTCGCCGTCCGCGGACCTGCTGGGCGACCCCTACGTCGCGCGCGTCGTCGCGGCGGCCAGCCGCGCGGCGGACACCCAGAGCGTCGGCGTGGCGCTGCGCTGGCTCGGGCGCGACCCGAGGGACGAGCTGGCCCGGCTCGCGCGCGACCCGGGCGTGGGCGGCGTGCTCCTCGTCGACTACTCGGCGGAGGTGCTCGCGAGCGTGCCGCGCACGCTGCTCTCCCGCGTGGCGGCGATCGGCCCCGCCGACGGCCGCGTGCCCTCCTACGACGTCGACGCCGCGGCCGGGATCGCCGCCCTCGTCGAGCACGTGCTCGCCGAGGGGCGGCGCGACGTCGTCATGCTCACCGGGCCGGGCTGGCTCCCCGGCGCGCAGCGCGCCGTCGAGGCGTACGACGCGGTCGTGCGCGCCGCCGGCGTCCCGCGCCGCGTCGTGGCCGCCGACCTGACGGCCCTCGCGGGCGCGGAGGCGGCCCGCGAGGCGCGCCGGCGTTGGCCCGGCGTGGACGCGCTCGTCGCGATGAGCGACACGCTCGCCGTCGGGGCGATGCGCGCGCTCGCGGAGGACGGCGTCCGCGTGCCCGACGACGTCGCCGTCACCGGGTTCGACGACCAGCCCTTCGCGGAGCAGGCCGGTCCCGGCCTGACGACCGCGACCCACCCCGTGGAGCGGATCGCGGCCGCGGCGACGGCAGCCCTGCTGGACCGCCGCCGCCGCGACGACGAGCGCACGTTCCCGTCCGTCGTCGTCCGCCGCACGAGCGCCTGAGGCGCGGGCGCGCTCGCGCGGCCGGCCCGCCGCCCGCGTCTGCCTCGCCCTGCGCCCCGCGGTGGGACATGGCAGCATCGCGCGTGGTCGTCTCGGACGATCCGGACGGAGGGGACGGGATGGGGCTGGACGTCGACGGGGTCGAGCAGGAGGACGCGACCGGGTCGCTCCCGGGCTGGGACCGCGTCGAGGAGCACGTCCGCGCGGCGCACGAGCGCTACCGCGGGAACGACGACGGCGCGGTCGCCGACTACATCCCCGTCCTCGCCGAGGCCGACCGGTCGCTGTTCGGCGTGTGCGTCGCCGAGTCGGGCGGCGCGGTCCACGCCGTGGGCGACGCCGACGTCGAGTTCTCCGTCCAGTCGATCTCCAAGGCGTTCGTCTACGCGCTCGTGTGCGAGGCCTACGGGCACGAGGGCGTGCTCGAACGGGTCGGGGTGGACAGCACGGGCCTCCCCTTCAACTCCGTGATGGCGGTCGAGCTCCACGACGGCCACCCGCGCAACCCCATGGTCAACGCCGGCGCGCTCGCGACGACGGCCCTCGTGCCGGGCGCGTCCTTCGCCGAGCAGTGGGAGAACGTGCGCACCGGGCTGTCCCGGTTCGCCGGCCGACCGCTCGAGCTCGACGGGGAGGTCTACCGGTCGGAGTCGGCGACGAACATGCGCAACAGGGCGATCGCCCGGCTCCTGGAGAGCTACGGGCGCATCGAGCTCGACCCGCTCGAGGTCGTCGACGTCTACACCAAGCAGTGCGCGCTGCGCGTGAGCGCGCGCGACCTCGCGGTCATGGGGGCCACGCTCGCGGACGGCGGGGTCAACCCGGTCACGGGCGAGCGCGTGGTCTCGGCGCAGGTGTGCCGCGACACGCTCGCCGTGCTCGCCTCGACGGGGATGTACGAGCGGTCGGGGGAGTGGCTGTTCGAGATCGGCCTTCCTGCCAAGTCCGGCGTGGCAGGGGGGATCGTCGCCGTCGCCCCCGGGAAGGGGGCGATCGGCACGTACTCCCCGCCCCTCGACCCGGCCGGGAACAGCGTGCGCGGGCAGCGCGCGACCGCGTACCTCTCGCGGACCCTCGGCCTCAACATCTTCGCGTCGTCCGCGCAGGTCCCCGTGACGCCCGTCCGCCCGACCGAGAGAAGGGACCCGGCCTCGTGAGCACCCGAGACGTCGTCGACAGCAGCGCCGCACCCGCGACCGAGGACCGCCGGTCGTGGGTGCCGATGGTCGGCCTGTTCCTCGCGCAGGTCCTCATGTCGTTCAACGTCGCCGCCCTGCCGGTGTCGCTGGGCGGCATGGTCGAGGACTTCGGCGTCCCGCCGACCGTCGCGAGCACGACGATCGTCGTCTACGGCCTCGCGGTCGCCGCGCTCGTCATGACCGGGGCGAAGCTCGGGCAGCGGATCGGGTGGGTCGCGATCTTCCGGGTCGTCGTCGCGACGTTCGCCGGCTCGGCGCTGCTCATGATCCTCTCGCCGACCGTCGCGTGGGCCATCACGGGCCAGGCCGTCGCCGGCGCCTCGGCCGCGATCATCGTGCCCGCGCTCGTCGCCCTCATCGCGGAGAACTACCGCGGACCCCAGCAGGCGACGGCGATCGGCTCGCTGGGCTCGGCGCGCGCGGTGTCCGGCATGAGCGCGTTCTTCATCGGCGGCGCGCTCGGGACGCTCATCGGCTGGCGGCCCACGTTCGCGATCGTCCTGGCGCTCGCCGTCGCCGTCTTCGTCCTCAGCTTCCGGCTGCGCTCCGACGCCGGCGACCCCGGCATCCGGATCGACCTCGTGGCCGCGGTCCTCATCGGCGCGGCCGTCGTCGCGCTCACCCTCGGCTTCAACAACCTCAACGCCTGGGGGCTGTTCTTCGCCGCGCCGGGGGCGCCGTTCGACCTGGTCGGGGTCTCGCCCGCGCCGCTGCTCGTGCTGCTCGGCATCGTGCTCGGCCAGACGTTCTTCTGGTGGACGCGGCGCCGGACCGCCGCCGGCAAGGTGCCGCTCGTCGACCTGTCCGTCCTCGCGCGCCCGAGCGAGCGGGCGGCGGTGTACGCGATGTTCGTCGTGGTCGCGCTCGAGGCCGCGCTGAACTTCACCGTCCCGCTCTACATCCAGATCGTGCAGGGCCGCACCCCGTTCGACACCGCGCTCGCGATGATGCCGTTCAACCTCACGGTGTTCGTCACCGCGACGCTCGTCGTGCGGTTCTACCGGCGCTACCCGCCGCGCACGATCGGGGTCTTCGGCTTCACGCTGACCACCGTCGCGCTGCTCTGGCTGTCGCTCGTCGTCACCAACAACTGGGAGACGCTGCCCACGATCCTCGGCCTCGTCGTCTTCGGGATCGGCCAGGGCGCCCTGGTGACGCTCGTGTTCAACGTGCTCGTCACCGCGGCGCCCAAGACCCTCGCGGGCGACGTCGGCTCCATCCGCGGCACGACGCAGAACCTCGCCTCGGCGGTCGGCACCGCGCTCGCGGGGGCGCTGCTGGTGACGATCCTGTCGTTCAGCGTCGGGCGCGCCGTGGTCGAGCACCCCGAGCTGCCGCCGTCGCTCGTCGCCCAGGTCGACCTGGACACGGTCAACTTCGTGAGCAACGACGACCTGCGCACGGTCCTCGCGGGCACCGACGCCACGCCCGCCCAGGTGGACGCGGCCGTGGCGCTCAACGAGGAGGCGCGCCTGGGCACGCTGCGGATCGGGCTCCTCATCCTCGCCGGCGTGAGCGCGACGGCGATCCTGCCCGCGAGCCGCCTGCCGCGCTACCGGCCTGACGAGATCCCGGACCCCGCGCCCGCCCGGTAGCCCTCGCTACACGTCACGGCGGTCGGCGTCGCCGCCCTCCGCGCGGGCGGACCCTCGACCGGTCTCGCGGGCCGGCCCGCCGTCTCGGTCGTCGGTGTCGGCGTCAGCGGAGTGACCGCCGCTCTGGCGCAGGGCGCGCGCTTGCTCGACGGCCTCCTCGCGCTTGGCGGCCTTCTTGTCGCTCGCACGCGTGTCCCGCGGCGGGAGCTGGAGGCGCTCCTCGGCCTCGAGTCCGCCCTGGAGCTCCCGGCTGCGCTCGACCTCGGCGTCGAGCTCCGCCCCGAGCAGGAGCGCGAGGTTCGTGAGCCAGAGCCACAGGAGGAAGATGATGACGCCGGCGAGCGTGCCGTAGGTCGCCCCGTAGCTGCTGAACCCGCTGCCGAGGTACAGCCCGAAGCCCGCGGAGGCGACGACCCAGACGAGGATCGCGAGGATCGCGCCCGGGCTGACCCAGCGGAACTTCGGCTGCTTGACGTTGGGCGTGAGGTGGTAGAGCAGCGCGACGAGGATCACCACGAGCAGGAGCGCGACCGGCCACTTCGCGACCTGCCAGACGGCGATCGCGGTGTCGCCGAGGCCCACGAGCTCGCCCACCTGACGCGCGATCGGGCCGGAGAGCACGAGGCTCGCGACGACGAGACCCGCGAGGATCACGGTGATCACGGTGACGCCGAGCATCACGGGGCGCAGCTTCCAGATGGGGCGCCCCTCCTCGACCTCGTAGATGCGGTTCATGGACCGGGCGAACGCGCCGACGTACCCGGACGCGGACCACAGCGCCAGCACGACACCGATGACGAGCGCGAACCCGGCCTTGTCGGTGTTCGCGGCCTGCTCGACGAGCGGCTCGATCATGTCCAGCGTCGTCGACGGCACGACCCCCTCGACGCTCGTGAGCACCGAGTCGACGGCCTTCTCCCCGTCACCCACGAGCCCGAGCAGGGAGACGAGCGCCAGGAGCGCAGGCGCCGAGGCGAGCACGGCGTAGTACGTGAGGGCTGCGGCGAGGTCCGTGCACTGGTCGTCCATGAACTCGCGCACCGCACCCTTGAGCGCGAACCCCCATGACGGCTTGTGCAGGTCGGTGGGGGAGTCGGGCTTGCGCTCGGCGTCGGGGGCGGGCCTGGCCTCCGCGTCCGCCGCGGTCTCGGACGCGCGGCGTCCGCTGCTGCTCTCGGTCATGGCGGCCTCCTCGGTGGGCGTCGCCTCGGCGCGCGACGCTCGCGTCGGCGGACCGGCTCGCGGCCCGTCCCGGACCAACACCACGCTCGGGGCGGTGGGCTCCACCCGCAAGCCGGGACCGGTCAGCCCGGCCCGCCCGCGCGCTCGGCGAACGGCGTGAGGACCAGCTCCCAGCCGCCGTCGTACCGTTCACGGGCACCGGCGCCGTCGTGCCGGGCGGACCAGCCGGAGTGCGTGAGCACGACGTCGGTCCCCTCCCCGGAGGGCGAGAACGTCACCTCGACGTCCGTCGCGGCGTCGGCGCGCTCCCCGGGGTGCCAGGTGAAGGCGACGGCGTGCGGCGGGTCCCAGCGCGTCACGCGGCCCCAGTCGGTGGTCGTGCCGTCGGCGAGCGTCTCGACGAGCCGTACGGCGCGGCCGTCCGCGTCCCGCTCGAAGGCAGCGGTCGAGGTCTCGCCGCCCACGGAGAACGCGCCGAGCGGCCACCACGCCGCGAGCTCGTCGACGAAGACGGCGAACGCGTGCTCCGGCGGGACGGGGACGGCGAGGGTCTTGACGAGCGATGCGGTCGCGGCGGCCATGAGGTTCTCCCAACGGGTACGTCCCCTCGACCGTGACCCCGATCCAGCGAGCCAGCAACCGCGGTTGCGGTCCGGCCGCGGTAGGCCGCCGGGACCACCGGCGCGGCTCGGGCGGCGATCACGGGGGCGTGGGCCCCCTGCGTCGCAGAACCTTCTTCTGCGGCACCCGACAAACGGTCGGCTTCGAACGGGTCGTGCGCGGTCGCGGTGACGCGTTCAGGTTGCGCGGGGGACCGAACTGGTGCTCGAAGGCGATCTGTGTGGGCACTCGCCGTCGACCGCCTGTTCGCGGTTGGCTGTCCGGCACGGAGACGGTCCACCTGGATCGACGGACAAAGGTGATCTACCGCGTGGCCCGGCTCGATGCCTCCGCGTTCCCGACGGGACCGTGCGTCGCCTCGCCGGGGGTCCGCCGCGGCTCAAGACCCGGTCGGTGCGCCGGGCACGTCGGGAGGCACCTGGGTCGGTCCGGCCTCGTCGGGGCGAGGTCGGTCCTGCCGGTGGAGGCGGACGGCGATCAGGGCGATGTCGTCCTCCCCGGGGCCGGCGGGGAGCTCGGCGAGGAGCGCGTCGGTGAGGTCGTCCGCCGGGAGCTCGGCGTGACGGGTCAAGGCGTCGTGCAGCTCGGTGAGGCCGTCGTTCACGGAGCGCGTGCGTCGCTCGATGAGGCCGTCGGTGTAGAGCACGACGGTGGACTCGCGGTCGAGGGTGATCTCGTGGTCGGTCCGCCGACGGTCGGGCATGAGACCCAGCAGGGGGTCGTTCGGTGGTGCCGGCAGGGCGAGCACGGTGCCGTCGGGGTTGATCACCATGGGTGGCAGGTGCCCGGCGTTGGTCCACCTCATCCGGGTGATACCTCGCGCACGCTCCTCGCGCGTCTGCTCGATGCGGGCCATGACGAGGGTCGCCATGACGGGGATCTGCAAGGTGCGGACGGCGGCGTCCAGGTGCTCGACCACCTCGGCAGGGCTGCCCTGCGTGACGACCGAGACGGCCCGGAGCATCGACCGCAGCTGCGCCATGAGCGCTGCGGCCTCGACGTTGTGGCCGACGACGTCGCCGATCACCAGGACGGTCGACCCGTCGGGCTGCATGAAGGCGTCGTACCAGTCCCCGCCGACCCGCGTCGCCTCCGCCGCGGGCTGGTAGCGGACGGCGACGTGCATGTGGTCCGGTTCGACCGGCGCCGTCAGCAGGGAGCGTTGGAAGGTGAGGGCGACGTTGCGCTGCTGGCGGTACAGGCGGGCGTTGTCGAGGGCCAGGGCGGCTGCGTCCGACAGCTGGGACAGGACTGCCAGGTCCGCCGGGGTGAGAGCGGCCCGCCCTTCACCCATGAACAGGGTCAGCGCGCCCAGGGTGCGTCCCCGGGAGTGCAGCGGGACGACGGTCAGCGACGTCGGCGCCAGCTGCTCGGCCAGGTCCCGGGCGCGCCCCGGGACGAGGACCTCGTCGAGGGCGTCGAGCGCGTCGGTCGGGACGTGCACGAGCCGCAAGGAGTCGATCGAGTCCATGAGCATCGAGTGCTCGCGCAACGCGCTGATCCGCACCGCCGCGTACTCGGCGAGCGTCGCGCGGCGAGCGGGGTCGGCGTGCCACCACCCGATGTCGCTCAGGTGGCGGTGCGGTGTGCGGGACTCGTCGTCTGCGACCAGGGTGACGATGCACCAGTCGGCCGCCTCCGGGACCAGAAGGCGAGCGAGCCGACGCACCGCCTCGTCGACGTCGGAGGTCTGAGCCAGCTGGTTCACGATCTCGGAGACCAGCGGTCGCAGGCCGGTGGTGTGCTCGTCCACGCTGCCGTCCTTCGGTCGACGTCGCACGTCTGGTCGCATGCCACGGGTGGACGACAGTAGCGGCAGTGAATGGAGCACGCCGCCGGGGCGGACGCCCGCGTGACGAGAGCCTGCGCAGCGACGCGCGTCTCGTGAGCGGGAGGCGGGCCCGGCGCAGGTGGTCCTGGCTCGCGTGCCGACCGCCGCACCCGTCGCTCAGCGCGGTGTCGGTGACGCGGTCGACCTCCGCTCCACCAGGGCGACGTCGATCCGTGTGACGCCGTTCGGGCCCTCACCGCTCGGCTCGGGCTCCGAGCGCCGGGGTCGCGAAGCGCCGTCGTCCAGCGCGTCGAGGAGCAGGTCGGCCGCCGTGCGTCCCTTGAGCGCGGTGTCCTGCGCGACAGTCGTGAGCGGCGGGTCGACGTACCGCGCGATCTCGGCGTCGTCGAACCCCACGACCGACACGGCGTCCGGCACACGGACCCCGGCCTGCGCCAGCCCGCGCGAGATCCCCGCGGCGAGGACGTCCGCCGTGGCGAACACGGCCGTCGCGCCGGGGTGCTCGGCCGCGACCTGAGCGGCGGCGTCGAGGCCGTCGTCGTACGTCGTGTTCGCCGCCACGACGTGCAGCACGACGGCGTCCCCCGCCTCCCCGCGCACCGTGCCGGGCGCCGCTGCCCCGGGCGGCGTCCCCTCGGCCGGGTCGAGGCCGAGCCCCGCGCGGAAGCCCGCGAGGCGCTCGCGGACGACCTGGCTGGTCGTGCCCACGGGCCCGCACAGCACGACCTCGCGGTGGCCGAGCGCGCGCAGGTGGGCGCCCGCGAGGCGCCCGCCCTCGAAGTCGTCGGCGCGCACGGTCGCGGCGCCGGGCGCGTCCACGTAGGTGTCCACGACGACGGCGGGCACGTCCTGGGGCAGGTCGAGCGCCGCGAGCTCGTCGTCGGTGAACCCCATGACGACGATCCCGTCGAGGCTCCAGCGCCGCACGGAGTCGAGCACGTCGCGGTGGCGCGTGACCCCGCGCAGCATGAGGTGGTGGTCGCGCTCGCGCAGGCGGGCCTCGACGGCTCCGGCGACGGCGACGTCGTGCGGGCTGCCGAGCAGGCTGCCGCCGTCGGCGCGGTCGGGCAGCAGAAGGCCGACGAGCCGCGTGCGCCGGGCCGCGAGACTCTGCGCCGGGCCGTTGGGCACGTAGCCCCGCGCGGCGACGATGCGCTCGACCTCGCGCGCGGTCGCGGGGGAGACGCGGCCGAGGTTGCCGTTCACCACGTTGGAGACGGTCATGACGGACACGCCCGCCTCGCGGGCGATGTCCTTGAGCGTGACGCGGGCCATCGGCGGCGCGGCTCCTTCGGTCGTGGGCGGGCGCGGGTCGGCCCGAGGGTCGACGGTAGCCGCGACGGCGGACGGCCGTCGTGACCAACTCGTGACCTATCTGCTGCTTGACGTCGATCCTAGGCGCATTTAGCGTTAAACGTGTAGCGCTAAACCTGCACTGCTCACGGTGGGGACGGCGGCCGACGGGACGGACCGGCGGCGTCGAGGGGCAGCGCGTTCCCGACACCCAGCAGACGCGGGCATCATGGCCCGGAGTCCTCAGCGAGGAGAGACGATGAAGTCAGCAACCACGGCGGGCGCGGCCGCGCTCACCGGCGCCCTGGTCCTCACCCTGACCGCGTGCGGCACCGGCGACGGCGGCGAGGGCGACGGCGCCGCGAGCTCCGGCGCGGTCGAGATCGAGGTCTCGATCGACGCCGGCCTGGACGACGACGCGCGCGCTAAGTTCGACGAGCGCGTCGCCCAGTTCGAGGACGAGCACCCGGACATCACCGTCACGGCGCGCGAGTACACGTGGGAGGGCACGACGTTCGCCACCGAGCTCGCCGGCGGCACGCTCCCCGACGTCTTCACCATCCCGTTCACCGACGGCCGCGGCCTCATCGAGCGCGAGCAGATCGCCGACATCAGCGACCTCGTCGCCGAGCTCCCGTACGCGGAGGACTTCAACCCGAACGTCGCGCAGGCCGGCCAGGCCACCGACGGCTCGATGTGGGCCGTGCCCATCGCCGCCTACAGCCAGGGCCTGCACTACAACCGCACGCTGTTCGAGCAGGCCGGGCTCGACCCCGACGACCCGCCGACCACGTGGGAGGAGGTCCGCGAGGACGCGAAGGCCATCGCCGACGCCACGGGCGTCGCGGGCTACGCGACCATGACGTCGGGCAACACCGGTGGCTGGATCCTCACGACGCTCACCAACGCGTTCGGCGGCTCCGTCCAGGAGTTCGACGGCGAGACCGCGACGTCGACCATCGACACGCCCGAGCTCACCGAGGTGCTCGAGTACCTGCACGCCCTGCGGTGGGAGGACGACTCGATGGGAGCGAACTTCCTCTACGACTGGGGGAGCATCAACCAGGACTTCGCCGCGGGCCAGATCGGGATGTACGTCTCGGGCGGCGGCAACTACGGCAACCTCTTCACGCAGAACGCGATGAACCCGGACGACTACGGGCTCACCGTCATCCCCCTGGTCGGCGACGGCGGCGTCCTCGGCGGCGGCACGCTCGCCGCGGTGAGCGCGAAGGCCTCGCCCGAGGAGCAGGCGGCCGGCGTCGAGTGGATCGACTTCTACTACATGCAGAAGCTCGCGGACGAGGACGCCGCCAAGCTCGACGCCGAGACGGCCGCCGCGAACGACCAGCCGGTCGGTGCTCCGGAGCTCCCGGTCTTCGACGAGCAGACATACCTCGAGTCGCGCACCTGGATCGCGGACTACGTCAACGTGCCGGTGGACCAGATGAGCTCCTACACGGAGAACATCTTCGACCAGCCCGTCGTCCCCGAGCCCGCGCGCTCGACGCAGGAGATCTACGCGCTGCTCGACCCGGTCGTCCAGGCCGTGCTCACCGACGAGGACGCGGACATCGACGCGCTCGTCGCCCAGGTGCAGAAGGAAGCCCAGGCGCTCCTCGACGCCGCCCAGGGCTGACCGCCCGCTCCGCGGCCACGCCGCTCGCCGAACCCGGGGTTGCTGCACCCCTCGGTGCCGAACCCGCCCATGTCCCCGGGATCGGCACCGTACCGGCCCACGACCCCGGGTTCGGCGCCTCGCCCGCGCCCCCGCAGACCACCCCGCCCAGCCGTCCGTCCTGCGGTCGAAGGAGATCGTCGTGCACCGAACCTGGCC
>NZ_LUAZ01000041.1:0-37712 GCF_001647255.1 Cellulosimicrobium sp. I38E | reverse complement strand
GGCACGGTGTCGTCGCGCGCGACGGGGGGCAGCAGGGGTGCGTCGGCGGCGACGTTGACGGTCACGGCGCCGGTGGCGCGGGCGCCGTAGGTGTCCTGGACCTGGTAGTAGAAGGTGTAGGCGCCGTCGGCGTCGGGGGAGGTCAGCACGATGCGGTCGACGACGACCTCGGCGTCCAGGTCGTGGGTGTCCTCGATGCCGCCGGGGACCAGGCCGACCTGGTCGCCGTCGGGGTCGGTGTCGTTGGCCAGGGCCGCGACCGAGACCGTGCGCCCGGGCCGGACCGTGATCTCGTCGTCCACCGCGACGGGGGGCTGGTTGGTCTCGCCCGGACGCGCGATCCCCACGCGCACGGTGCCGGTCGCCGTCGCGCCGCGCGCGTCCAGCACGGTGTACGTGAAGACGTCGAGCCCGCTCGCGTTCTTCGACGCGGTGTAGAGCAGGGAGCCGGCCTCGACCTGAGCCGTGCCCTTCGAGGGGGGCGACGCCACGCCCGAGACCTGGACGGAGTCGCCGTCGGGGTCGATCCCGTCCAGCGGGACGTCCACACGCACGCTCGAGCCCGACAGGACGCGGGCGTCGATCTCACGGGGCTGCGGTGGTGCGTTGTCCTCGCCGTCACGGATGCGGATCGTGACCTGGGCGGAGTCCTCCTGCCCGTTGACGTCCCGCACGCGGTAGATCGCGTACGCGGTCCCGGCCTCGGGACCGGCCTTGAACCGCAGCGTGTCCTCCGAGACGAACGCCTCCCCCAGCGCGGGGTCCACGTCCTGCTCGAGCTCGGGCTGCAGGAACAGCTCCAGCCCGTCGGGGTGGGTGTCGTTCTTCAGCACCGGGACCGTCACCACGTCCCCCGCGTGCACCGTGACCTCGTCCGCCGCCGCCTGCGGCGGCTGCAACCGCGTCGGCGCCGGCACGGGCACCACCCGCACCTCGCCGGTGGCCGTCTCCGTGCCGTTCGACACGGTGTACGTGACGGTGACGGGACCGTCGAGCCGGCGCAGCTCGGTGATGCGCAGCATCTGGTGCGCGAGCACGGCGACCGACACGCCCGCGTCGGCGGGCACGCGCACGGACTGGACCACGAGGACGCCCCCGGCGGGGTCGGTGTCGTTGGCCAGCACGTCGACCAGGGTCGACCCGCCCGCCGGCAGCAGCGCCGTGTCGGTCACCACGATCGGGGCGCCCTCGGCCTCCGACGGCGGCAGCACGTCCACGCGAACCAGACCCGTCGTCACGTTCGGACCGTCCGTCACCTGGTACGTCAGGTCGTACGACCGCGGCTCCATCGACAGGAAGGTGAACGTGCCGGCGTCGGGATTCGTGGTGATCTGGGCCGGCGCGGACTCCGAGACCGACACCAGACGCAGCTCGTCGTCGTTCGGGTCGGAGTCGTTGCGCAACGGCTCGACCGTCACCGGCTGACCCGCCGGCACCACCACGTGGTCGTTCACCGCGACCGGCGGCTGCGGCCCCGGCACGACGTCCACCAGGAGCTTGCCCTCGAACACCCCGCCCTGCCCGTCCGCGACGGTGACCGTGACGATCTTGCGGCCGGTGGAGCCGCCGCCGTCGCGGAACTCGACCGTCCCGTCGGGACGCGAGCGCACGTCGTCACCCGCGACCGTCGCCGCGGCCGAGGCGAGATAGAGGTCGTCCCCGTCCGGGTCCTTGAAGTACGGCAGCACCTTGATCGTGGCCCGACCGCCCTGCCCGACCCGCAGCACCGGGTCACCCGTCTGCTCCGGCGCCGCGTTCTCCCCCCACGGCGACACCTTCAGGGTGACGCCGGCCTCGGCCACGCCCCCGCGCCCGTCCGAGACGGAGTACCGGAAAGACTCCGTACCGGTCGCGCCGTCCGGCACCACGGCCTGCACGGCAGCTCCGCCCATGATCTGCTGCACCGTGATCCCGTCCGGGCCGTCGCCCGCGACGGACGCCGTCATCACGTCCCCGTCCGGGTCCACGTCGTTGCCCAGCACCGGCAGGATCGTCGTACGCCCCGGACGCACCCCGAACGAGTCGTCCTTGGGCTGCGGCGGCTTGTTCGGCTGGGACCGGTCCGCGATGAACTGGTCCACCTGCTCCGGGTTCGTCAGCTCCGCGTCGGACTCCTCGCCCTCGGCCTCCTCCGGCATCTGGACGTCCCAGTCGTCGACCTTCTGGTACTCGTCCGCCGCCATCCACAACGTCCCCGCCGCGAGATCGTTCAGCACGATCACCTGCCGGTTCACCCGGTACTCGAGCCGCGCCTGAGGATCGATCCCCTCCAGGCGGGTGTCCAGGTCGCGATCGGTGCCCTCGCAGTCACGGATCACCTGACCCGTCGAGGCCCACGCGCCGTACGTGCACGCACCGAGCTGCACCGGCGCACCCGGTCGTCCCTCGGCCGCCCGTCGCAGGGCGTCGCCGCCCTTCAGCGGCTGCGTCACCAGACCCGTGGTCGTCGCCACGACGACGTTCTGCGAGCCGGCCGACGGCTGCTGCAGGCGCGCCTCCGCGCCGTCCTCCAGCGCGACCGTCTTCCCGCCCGGCAGGACCAGCTGCGACGCCGACCGGTCCAGCACCACGGGCTCGTCGCCCACCGCGGTCACCTCGACCTCGGCACCCTTGCCCACCGGGAGCGCGGTGGACGACACCTCGCCGTCCACCGTGCCTCTGGACGTCGTCGCCACCGTCCACAACGTCCCCGTCGAGGGGATCGCCGCGAACACCGTCCCGTCCTGCGCGACGGCGACGTCACCCCCGCCGTCCACCTCGACCGTGGGGTCGAGCTCCTCCGCGTCGAACGACGCGACGCCGTCGAACGGCAGCACCCACAGCCGGCCCTCCTCGCCGTCGAGGATGGCGGTCGTCGCACCTCCGGACACCACCAGGGCGTCGGGCGGTAGGCGGAGCTGCCCGTCCAGCTTGAGGTGCGCGACGCTCACCGGCGACGCCGTCCCGGTCCCCGAGTCCTCGAGGAGCACCCGCCCGGCGTCCTGCTGCACGTCGAACGACGCGCTGCCCGCGTTCAACGTCCCGTCCACCGCCTGCGAGGCGGAGTTGAACCGACCCAGCAGCCCGGCCGACGTCTTCGTCACCCACACGCCCGAGTCGTTCAGGTCCACGTCCGCCGTGGCCTCGCCCTCGTAGAGGAACGCCATCCCCACCAGCGCCGTCGAGAACACCGACACGGTCGTCACCGACGCGACGGTGCGGCGGTGCTCGTGCAGACGCGCCAGGAAACCCACAGGTCCTCCGAGGAGTTGGATCGGGAGACGATCGGTCCCCTTCTCCAGCCCCCTCGATCTCGCACTTTCCAGGCGGCCCCACCGATCGCGCACTCGAGGATAGCGGGCGACAGGGTGAAATCCGACACCCGTTCCATGGGGAGCACTCCCCACCCTCCCGCCTGCGACGCCGCGTCACAGCGACCATCGCGGCGGACCGACGCGACGTCCCGGCAGGTCAACCCGGTGACGGAGGCAACGATGCGGCCCGACCGCGTCGGCGTGCCGGGCGACCGGCCACCGGACGAAAGATCACCCCTCCACGAGCCCGTCAGGCGGCGCGGTCGGCGAGCGCCTCCGCGAAGGAGCGCAGCGCGTCGGTGACCGGGCCCGCGGGGAGCGCGTCGAGCTCCTCCACGGCGGAACGGGCCCAGCGCACCGCCAGCGCCCGCGTCTCCCCGAGCACCTCGTGGCGTCGCAGCGCGGCCACGGCCGCGGCGAGCGCGGCGTCGTCCGTCAGGTCGGAGTCGAGCAGCTCGACGAGCCCGGCGTCCGCCTCGCTCGCGGTCCCGTTCGCGATGCGGGCACGCAGCAACAGGACCGGCATGGTCGGCACCTTCTCGCGCAGGTCCGTGCCCGGGGTCTTGCCCGACTCGTCGCCCGACGACGCCAGGTCGAGCACGTCGTCGGCGAGCTGGAACGCGACCCCGAGCTTCTCCCCGTAGGCCGCGACCGTGTCGACGACGGCCGTCGGGCACCCCGCGAACATGGCACCGAGCCGCGCGGACGTCGACAGGAGCGAGGCCGTCTTGTCGGCGAGCACCTCGAGATAGTGCTCGACGGGGTCGTCGCCCTCCCCCGGACCGATCGTCTCGTGCAGCTGTCCCAGGCACAGCCGCTCGAACGTCTTCGCCTGGATCAAGACGGCCTCCGGCCCGAGCGCCGCGACGGTCGACGCGGCGCGGGCGAAGAGCAGGTCGCCGACCATGATGGCGACCGAGTTCCCCCACACGGCGTGCGCGGACGGGGCCCCTCGGCGCACCGGGGCAGAGTCCATGACGTCGTCGTGGTACAGCGACGCGAGGTGCGTGAGCTCGACGACGACCGCGGACTCCACGACCTCTGGGCGCGTCCCGTCCCCGAGCTCCGCGGCGAGCAGCGTGAGCAGCGGCCGCAGGCGCTTGCCCCCCGCGTTGACGAGATGGCGGGACGCGGTGTCGGCGAGCGGGTCGGCGTGCGCGACGGCGTCGCGCAGCCGAGCCTCGACCCCGGCGAGCCGCTCGGTGAGGGCGGCCGCGAGCTCGGGGTCCGAGATCGGGATCGCGGTGGTGGTCACGGGCGCGGTCCGATCACGCGGGCCGCGGGGCCCGGCGGGCGCGGGCGGCACGGAAGGCACAGAGGTCACGGGACGAACTTAACCGCCTCGGCCGCCAGATCGAGAACCGGGGACGGGAACACACCGAGAAGGAGCACCCCGAGCGCGCACACGGCGATCGCGATCGTCGTCGGGCCGGTCGACCGGACGACGGTCACGCCCGGCCCCTCGAGCGCGGCGCCGTCGTCGTCCGCCCCGTCCGCAGGCCCCCCGGAGGGCGCGGTGAAGAACATCAGCACGATGATGCGGACGTAGAAGAACACCGCGACGGCCGACGCGAGGACGCCGACCACGGCGAGCACCCACGTCGAGCCGCCGCCCTGGCCGTCGGGCCCGGCGATGGCCGCGCCGAACGCGGTGAACTTCGCCACGAAGCCCGCCGTGAGCGGGATGCCCGCCATGGAGAGGAGGAAGAGGGAGAACACGCCCGCGAGCCACGGGCTCCGGCGTCCGAGCCCCGCCCACTGGGCGAGGTGCGTCGCCTCGCCGAGGACGGCGACCGGCTGCTCCGTGGCCCCGTCCGTCGCGTTGTCCGCGTCGCCGCCCGTCGCGTCGGTCCCTGCCGCCCCGGCACCCACCGCCACGGGCACGCGCTCGCGCACCGGGGCGGTCTCGCGCACCAGCGTGACGACGGCGAACGCGCCGACCGTCGCGAGGCCGTAGACGAGCAGGTAGAAGACGGTGGCCCGCAGCGAGAGCTGCGAGAACCCGACGACGCCGACGAGGATGAAGCCCGCGTGCGCGATCGACGAGTAGGCGAGCAGGCGCTTGACGTCGGTCTGCACGGCACCGACGACGGTGCCGACGACCATGGTGAGCAGCGTGACGATCCACAGCGCGACGAAGAGGTCCTCGCGCGTGGCGAGGGACGACTGCGCGAGGCCGAGGCTCACGACGTACAGGACGCGCAGCAGCGCGCCGAACGCGGCCGCCTTGGTGCACGCGGCCATGAAGCCGGTGATCGGCGTCGGGGCGCCCTGGTAGACGTCGGGGGTCCACGCGTGGAACGGCGCAGCGCCGATCTTGAAGAGCAGGCCCGCGAGGATGAGCAGGACGCCGACGACGACGAGACCGGGCATGGTCGCGAGCGGCCCCTCGGGCGTCGCGAGCGACTGGTACACCTCGACGAGGTCGACCGAGCCGGCGAAGCCGTAGACGAGCGCGACGCCGAACACGAACAGGGCGGACGCGAACGCGCCGAGGAGGAAGTACTTGAACGACGCCTCCTGCGACAGGAGACGACGCCGACGCGCCATCGCCGAGAGCACGTAGAGCGGGAGCGAGAGCACCTCGAGCGCGACGAACATCACGAGGAGGTTGCCGGTCGCGGGGAAGATCATCATGCCGCCGACGGCGAAGAGCACGAGCGGGTAGACCTCGGTCTGCTCGAGGCCCTTGCGCCGCGTGAGGTCCTCGTACGGCGAGCCGGGCACCGCCGCCGCGGACGGCGCGAACGCGTCCTGGCCGGTCGACGTCTTGTCGGCGATCACGAGGATCGCCAGGAACGCGAGCAGGACGACGATCCCCTGGACCGCGAGCCCGAACGGGTCGATCACCATCGACCCGCCGAGCACCCGCACCCCGTAGGGCGCGCCGTCGCTCCCCTGCACGGCCGGGTCGCGCCACAGCACGACGACGAGCGCGAACGCCGCGGCCGTCGCGAGGAGCGCGAGGACGACCTGCGTCGTGCGCCGCACGCGCGCCGGGACGAAGGCCTCGATCAGCACGCCGACGACGCCGGCGCCCAGCACGACGAGGATCGGGGCGAGGTAGAGCCAGTCGACCGTGGGGGCCACGAAGGAGTCGTTCACGACTCGCTCCCTTCGTCGGTGCTACGGGTGAGGGACGACCCCTGGCTCTCGAAGGCGACCAGCTCGGTCCCCTCGGCGAACGGGTCGGAGCGCGGCGGGTCCTCGACGCCGGCCACCGCGAGGTCGGACAGGGTGACCTCCGCGGGCTCGCGCACGAGGTCGAGCGCGGGCGCCGGGTAGAAGCCGAGGACGAGGAGGACGACGATCAGCGGCGCGACGACCCACTTCTCGCGCGCGCCGAGGTCGGGAAGCTGGTCGAGCCCCTCGCGGGTGCCGCCGGTGAAGATCCGCTGGTAGGTCAGCAGCACGTAGAGCGCGGCGAGCACGACGCCGAGCACCGCGACGAGCGCGGCCCACGGGCTGCGCGCGAACGTGCCGACGAGCACCATGATCTCGCTGACGAACGTCGACAGGCCGGGCAGCGAGAGCGCGGAGAGGCCCGCCACGAGGAACGTCCCCGCGAGCACGGGGACGACCTTCTGGAGGCCGCCGTAGTCCGCGATGCGCTGCGAGCGCTCCGGGTGCCGGGCGATGAGGAAGCCCGCCAGGAGGAACAGCGCACCGGTCGAGATGCCGTGGTTGACCATGTACAGCGACGACCCGGACACGCTGAGCGACGTGAACGCGAAGATGCCGAGCACGATGAACCCGAAGTGCGACACCGACGTGTAGGCGATGAGTCGCATGAGATCGCTCTGGCCGATCGCCATGAGCGCGCCGTAGAGGATCGAGACGACCGCCAGGACGATCACGACGGGGGCCGCCCACGCGCTCGCGTGCGGGAAGAGCGGGAGGCACAGCGTGAGCATCCCGAACGTGCCGACCTTGTCCAGCACGCCCACGAGGAGCGTGGAGGTGCCCGCGGGCGCGTGCTGCGCGGCGTCGGGCAGCCAGGTGTGGACGGGGAAGAGCGGCGCCTTGATGGCGAACGCGAGGAAAAAACCGAGGAACAGCAGCCGCTCGGTGGTGACCGGCATCGGGTTCTCGGCGAAGTACCCCACGAGGTTCGACGTGAGGAACGCGTCCTCGGGGCGCGCGCCCGTCGTCGGGTCGATCGGCACCTGCACGTACAGCGCGATGACGGCCGCGAGCATGATCAGACCGCCCGCGAGCGAGAACAGCAGGAACTTCACCGCGGCGTAGCGCCGCCGCGCCCCGACGCCGAACCCGCCGATCATGAAGTAGACCGGGATGAGCATCGCCTCGAACAGCACGTAGAAGAGGAACACGTCGCGTGCGACGAACACCGCGACCATGAACGCCTCGAGCAGCAGGACGAGCGCGAGGTAGTGGCGCAGGCGGCGCACGTCGCCGTCCTGCTCCTTCCACGCGGCCAGGACCACGAGCGGGACCAGCAGCACCGACAGCGCGACGAGCGCGAGCGCGACGCCGTCGGCGCCCACCGCGTAGCTCGCGCCGATCTGCGGGATCCAGCGGTACGTCTCGGTGAGCTGGTGCGTGCCGGCGGCGGACGTGTCGAACGCCGTGAACGCGCCGACGAGCAGGCCCAGCTCGACGAGCGCGGCGCCGAGGGCGATGCCGCGCACGGTGCGCAGCGCTCCCGCGCCGACGCCGCGCGTGCGAGCGGAGGCCGTGAGCCACACCGCCGCGGCGCCGACGAGCGGCCACGCGACGAGCAGGGACAGCCAGGGGACGGAGGTGGTCATGGGTGTCTCCCTCTCAGCTCGCGGAGCCGGTGGTCAGGGCGAGGACGACCGCGACGATCACCACGAGGCCGCCGAGCATCGTCGCGCCGTACGAGCGCACGTAGCCGTTCTGCCACCCGCGCAGCCACTCCCCGACCCGGCCGACCAGGCCGGCGAGGCCCATCCAGCCGCCGTCGACCATCTCCTTGTCGGCGTAGACGAGCGAGCGCGTGAGGTACTGGCCGGGCCGCATGAACACGGTCTCGTTGACGTCGTCCTGGTACAGGTCGCGCCGGGCGGCGCGCGTGAGCACGGAGCCCCGCGGCGCACGGACCGGGACGCTCGACATCGCGTACTGCCGCCAGGCGAGGGCCGCGCCGGCGAGGACGAGCAGGAGCGTCAGGGTGATGAGCGACCACACCGGCAGGACCGGCTCGTGGTGCTCGGCGTGCCCGGTGACCGGCTCGAGCCACGTGACGAACCGCGAGCCCGCGGCGAGGATGCCGCCCAGCGCGACCGACCCGACCGCGAGGACGATCATCGGCCACGTCATGAGGCGCGGGGACTCGTGGGGGTGCTGGACCGGTCCGTCCTGCGGGCCGAGCCCGTCGGCGGAGCCGCTGCCGTCGTTCCAGCGGCGGCGCCCGGAGAACGTCATGAAGAACAGGCGCGACATGTAGAACGCGGTGATCCCGGCGCCGACCAGCGCGACGCCGCCGAAGACCCACGCCCGCCACGGCTCGCCGTCGACGGGGACGAACGCGGCCTCGATGATCTTGTCCTTGCTCCAGAAGCCGGAGAACGGCGGGATGCCGAGGATCGCGAGCCAGCCCATCATGAACGTGATCCACGTGACCTTCATGTACCGCGCGAGCCCGCCGAACCGGCGCATGTCGACCTGGTCGTCCATGCCGTGCATGACCGAGCCCGCGCCGAGGAACATCCCGGCCTTGAAGAAGCCGTGCGTCACGAGGTGGAAGATCGCGAACGCGTACCCGATCGGCCCGAGCCCGGCGGCGAGGATCATGTACCCGATCTGCGACATGGTCGACGCCGCGAGCGCCTTCTTGATGTCGTCCTTGGCGCAGCCGACGATCGCCCCGAAGAGCAGCGTCACCGCGCCGACGATCACGACGACGAGCTGCGCGGTGGGCGCGCCCTCGAAGATCGGGGCCGACCGGACGACGAGGTAGACGCCCGCCGTGACCATGGTGGCCGCGTGGATGAGGGCGGAGACCGGCGTCGGGCCGGCCATCGCGTCGCCGAGCCAGGCCTGGAGCGGGAACTGCGCCGACTTGCCGCACGCGGCGAGCAGGAGCGCGATGCTCGTGGCGGTGAGGAGCGCGGTCGACGCCTCGGGCGCCTGCGCGAACACCGTCGTGAAGTCGACCGCGCCGAACGTCGCGAACATGAGCATGAGCGCGACGATCAGGCCGATGTCGCCCACGCGGTTCATGACGAACGCCTTCTTGGCCGCGACCGCGTACGCGCGGTTGTGGTTCCAGAACCCGATGAGCAGGTACGACGCCAGACCCACGCCCTCCCAGCCGACGAACAGCAGCAGGTAGGAGTCCGCGAGGACGAGCACGAGCATCGCCGCGACGAACAGGTTGAGGTAGGCGAAGAACCGGCGTCGGTCGCGGTCGTGCGCCATGTAGGCGACCGCGTAGACGTGGATGAGCGTGCCGACGAACGTCACGAGGAGCACGAACGTCAGGGACAGCGGGTCGATCCGCAGCCCCATCGCCAGGTCGAGGCCGCCGGAGACGATCCAGTCGCCGATGCGGAAGTCGACCACGCGCTCGTCGACGGGCAGCCCGAGCATCACGAGGAAGAGGACCAGGCCCACCACGAACGCGGCTCCCGACATGAGCACGCCGAACCACGCGCCCCAGCGGTCGCTGCGGCGCCCGGCGAGCAGGAGGACGGCCGCCCCGAGGAGCGGGAGCAGCACCAGGAACGGTGCCGCGAGAAACGCGCCCGGCACGGTCTCGGACGCGGGCACGACGTCGGTCGCGGCCAGCAGTCCGCTCGCCGTGGGCAGGGCGGGAAGGAGCGTCGTCATCGGTGCCGGCCCCTCAGCTCTTGAGCAGGTTGACGTCGTCGACCGAGGCGGACCGACGGGTGCGGAAGATGGACACGATGATCGCGAGGCCGACGACGACCTCCGCCGCCGCGACGACCATGACGAAGAAGGCGAGCACCTGCCCCGTCACGTCGCCGTGCATCCGGGCGAAGGTCACGAACGCGAGGTTCGTCGCGTTGAGCATGAGCTCGATGCCCATGAACACGATGATCGCGTTGCGTCGCAGCAGCACGGTCGCGGCGCCGATCGAGAAGAGGATCGCCGCGAGCACGAGGTAGTTGGTGAGCTCCATCAGTCCTCTCCTCGCTCGGTCCCGCGAGCTTCACCGGGGACCCGGGACCGGCCCGGGTCGTCGGGCCCGGAGACCTCCCCCGCGGGCGCCTCGCCCTCGGGCTGGTCGGCGGTCGCGGTCTGCACCGTGCGCTCGTTCGCGTCCTGGGCCCGCAGTGCGGGCAGCGCCCGCAGCGGCTCGTGCTCGACGAGCACCTCGCGCTCGGCCTCAAGAATCGTCCCGGCCGACCGCTCCTGGCCGCGGATGCGCAGGATGCGGGAGACCGACTCCTCGATGGGCCGGCCCTGCGCGTCGAGCGCCGGGGTGTCCATGGCGTTGTTCTGCGCGTACACGCCGGGGGCGGCGAGCGGCGTGAGCCGACCGCCCGCGGGCAGCGCCGCGACCTTCGCGTCGGCCTGCTCGCGCTGACCCACCTTCGGGGTGAGCCGGCGCCGGTGCGTGAGCACGAGCGCCGAGACCGCGGCGGTGATGAGCAGGATGCCCACCACCTCCATCGCGAACACGTAGTCCGCGAAGAGCACGCGCGCGAGCGCGACCGGGTTGGTGGCCGCGTTGGCGAGCTCGAGGCCCACCGACGGCGGGAACGTCGCCTGCGCGACCACGCCCACCAGCACGACGCCGAGCCCGAGCCCGAGGAGCACGCCGACCCAGCGCTGACCGCGGATCGTCTCCACGAGCGAGTCCGACGCGTCGACCCCGACGAGCATGAGCACGAAGAGGAAGAGCATCATGACGGCGCCCGTGTACACGACCACCTGGACGACGCCGAGGAACGACGCCTCCTGCGCGATGTAGAGGATCGCGAGGTCGACCATGACGAACATGACCGCGATGGCGGCGTGCACCGCCTTGCGGGCGAAGAGGAGCGAGAGCGCCGCGAGGACCATGAGGGGGGCGAGGACCCAGAAGAGGACCGCCTCGCCGCCGCTCGCGGTCACCGGGCGGCCTTCCGGGCCGACGCGCCGGCGGACCGCCCGGAGGTCGGCGTGACCCGCCGGACCTCCGGCGGCGGCCCCGTGGGCTCCGGCGGGAGGGTCGGGTCGTCCGGCCGGTGCTCGCGCACCCACTCCACCTGCTCGGCCACCGGGCCGCTCACCTCCCCGCGGTAGTACTCGGTGTCCGAGGTCCCGGGCACCATCGGGTGCGGCGCGGCGAGCATCCGCTCCTGGAGCGGCGCGAGCAGGTCCTGCTTCTCCCAGATCATGCCCTCGCGCGTCGGGCCGGCGAGCTCGTACTCGTTGGTCATCGTCAGGGCGCGCGTCGGGCAGGCCTCGATGCACAGGCCGCAGAAGATGCAGCGCAGGTAGTTGATCTGGTAGACGCGCCCGTACCGCTCGCCCGGCGACATGTGGCCGCCGTCCGGCAGGTCCGCGTTGTCCGCGCCCTCGACGTAGATCGCGTCCGCGGGGCACGCCCACGCGCACAGCTCGCACCCGATGCACTTCTCGAGGCCGTCGGGGTACCGGTTGAGCTGGTGCCGACCGTGATAGCGCGGCTTCGTGGGCACCTTCTGGCGCGGGTACTGCTCGGTGACCGTCGGGCGGAACATCGAGGAGAACGTGACGCCGAAGCCCGCGACGGGAGCGAGCGCCTCGCGCAGCCCCTTCGCCTGGGGGCGCCGGACCTCGTACTCGCCGGGCCGGGTCGGCTTCTGCTCGTCAGCCACGGTCGACCTCCTTGTCGTGGGGCGTGCCAGATGACCCGGACGTCCCGGGCGAGCCCACGTCGTCGGGCACGAGGGCGCGACGGCGCGGCGAGGGCGGGAGCGACTGCCCGGGCAGCGGCGGGACGGGGAACCCGCCCGCGAACGCGTCGAACGGCTCGGGACCGGTTCCCGCGGCGCGGGTCGTCGCGCCGGGTGGCGCCTTCTTCTCGGGCCAGAACCACACGACGACCACCACCACGAGGGCGAGCGCGACGGCGATGCCGACGAAGACGCGCAGGTCGACGTCGAGGAACTGGCGCACGGCCTGCGCGACGGCGAGGAGCACGAGCCACGCGAGCGCGAACGGGATGAGGACCTTCCAGCCGAACCGCATGAACTGGTCGTAACGCAGGCGCAGCAGCGTGCCGCGGACCCACACGAAGAAGAACATGACGGCCCAGACCTTGACGAGGAACCAGAGGATGGGCCACCAGCCCTCGTTGAACATCCCGTCGTTGATCGCCGAGAGCGGCCACGGCGCGCGCCACCCGCCGAGGAACAGCGTCGTCGCGACCGCGGAGACGTTGAGCATGTTGATGTACTCCGCGAGGAAGAACCACGCGAACTTCATCGACGAGTACTCAGTCATGTACCCGGACACGAGCTCGCCCTCGGCCTCGGGGAGGTCGAACGGGAGGCGGTTCGTCTCGCCGACCATCGAGATGACGTAGATGACGAACGCCGGCAGGAGCGGGAGGAACCACCAGAGCTGCGTCTGCGAGTCGACGATGCGCGACGTCGACATCGACCCCGCCATGAGGAAGACGGAGACGAGCGAGAGGCCCATCGCGAGCTCGTAGCTGATGACCTGCGCGGTCGAGCGGACCGAGCCGAGCAGCGGGTACGTCGACCCCGACGACCAACCGCCGAGCACGATCCCGTACACGCCGAGCGACGCGCACGCGAGGATGTACAGCGTCGCGACCGGGAAGTCGGTGAGCTGGGCGGGCGTCACGTAGTCCGTGAACGGGATCTGCACCTCGGGCCCGAACGGGATGACCGCGAACACGAGGAGCGCGCAGAACACGGAGATCATCGGCGCCAGCAGGTAGACGAACTTGTCCGCCGCCTTGACGGTGATGTCCTCCTTGAGCAGGAGCTTCATCGCGTCGGCGAGCGACTGGAGCAGGCCGAACGGGCCGTGCCAGTTGGGGCCGGGCCGCACCTGCATGCGCGCCACGACCTTGCGCTCGAACCAGATCGCGAACAGCACGCTCGTCAGCAGGAACACGAGGATGAGGACGGCCTTGACCAGGTACGTCCACCCGTTGTCCTGCGAGAAGTTCGCCGTGATCCCGGGCACGCCCGGCGTCTCGGTGGCGAGCGCGTGGATCACGTGGACGCCGCTCATGCGCCCTCCCCTCCGTCGGTGCTCACGGTCTCGAGGCGGACGACGTCGCCCGGCACCGCGCCGAGCGTCGCGTGCACGGACGAGCCCGGCGAGCGCAGGGGCAGCCACACCACGTGGTCGACCATGTCCGTCACCACGACCGGGAGCGTGATCGCGCCCCGGTCCGTGGAGACGCGCACGACGTCGCCGTCGAACACGTCGGCCGCGGCCGCGGTCGCCGCGGACAGCCGCGCCACGGGGCGCTTCGCCGTCCCGGCGAGGTAGCGCTCGCCGTCCTGGCCGCGCGCGTCGTCGAGCAGGAGCCGCCAGCCCGCGAGGACCGCGGTCCCGGGCGCGACGGCGGGCGGCTCCGTGGTCTCGACGTCAGGCGCGGCGGCGCGCGCGCCGTCCCACGCGCCGTCGCCCACGAGCTGGTCGAGCTCGGCACGCACCGCGTCCACGGTGCCGAGGCCGAGGCTCACGCCCGCCGCGTCGGCGAGCGCGTCGAGCACGCGGTGGTCCGTCATCGCCGTCGAGGCGAGCGCCGCCGGGAAGGGACGCACGCGGCCTTCCCAGCTCACGTACGCGCCCTCGCGCTCGACGGGCGGGGCGACGGGGAGCACGACGTCCGCGAGCTCGGTCACCGCCGAGCGCCGCACCTCGAGCGAGACGACGACGCCGGCCGCCTCGAGCGCGCGGCGCGCGTGCGCCGGGTCGGGGAGGTCGTCGAGCTCGAGCCCGCCCACGAGCGCGCCCGCGAGCTGACCGACCGACAGCGCGTCGAGCATCTCCCCGACGTCGCGACCCGCCGTCGCGGGGAGGCCGGTCGGCTGGTCGTCCGTCGCGGCCACGCCCCAGACGGTGGCGACGTCGACGCGAGCCGCGGCGTCCGCGACCGGGCGTCCGCCCGGCAGGAGGTTCGGCAGGGTGCCGGCCTCGACGCCGCCGCGCTCGCCGGCGCGGCGCGGGACCCACGCGAGGCGTGCGCCCGTCGCCGCGACCGCGCGCAGCAGCGCGCTGTACCCGCCGCGCGTCGCGGCGAGCCGCTCGCCGACGAGGATCACGGCGCCCGGCGCCCGGAGCGCGTCGCTGACCTCGGCGAGGAGGTCGATGCCCTCGGCCTCGTCGAGCGTGCGGACCTGGTCGCCCGCGGCGATGCCGTCGAGCCACTCCGCCTCGGTGCCCGGCGCGGCCGGGAGGAGCGTCCCGTGCATGCGCTGCACGCCGCGCGACGCGAACGGCGCGACGGAGAACACGCGGACGCCGTGCCGCAGCGCCCCCTTGCGCAGGCGCAGGAACGTCACGCCCGCCTCCTCCTCGGCCTCGAGGCCGACGAGCAGCACGGCGGGCGCCTTCTCGAGGTCGGTGAACGTCACCCCGCCGGCGTGGCCGACGGCACGTCCCGCGACGGCGTGCGCGAGGAAGGCCGCCTCCTCGGCGCTGTGGGCGCGGGCGCGGTGGTCGACGTCGTTGGTGCGCAGCCAGGTGCGCGCGAGCTTCGCGTAGGCGTACGCGTCCTCGACCGTGAGGCGCCCGCCCGGCAGGACGGCCACGCCCCCGGCGTCGCGCGCCCGCGTCAGGGCGTCCGCGGCGACCTCGAGCGCCTCCGCCCACGAGGCGGGGCGCAGCTCGCCGCGCGTCACCGTCCCGTCCGGGGCGACCTCGCGGTCGCGCACGAGCGGGTGCGTCAGGCGGTCCGGCGCGGACTGCCACGTGAACGCGAAGCGGTCGCGGTCGGTGATCCACTCCTCGTTGACCAGCGGGTCCTCGCCCGCGAGGCGGCGGAGCACCACGCCGCGACGGTGGTCGACGCGGATCGCGGAGCCCGACGAGTCGTGCTCGGAGACCCCGGGGGTCGAGACCAGGTCGAACGGGCGCGAGCGGAACCGGTACGCCGCGCCCGTGAGCGCGCCCACCGGGCAGATCTGCACCGTGTTGCCGGAGAAGTACGACGCGAACGGCAGGCCCGACTCGTCCTCGAGCGCGAGCCCGACCGGGCGGTCGCCAGGCGCCTGACCCGCGGGCGGCGCGAAGTCCAGCACCGCCTCGTCGAAGCGCCCGATCTGCTGCGCGGCGCCGCGCTTCTGCAGGTCGATGAACACGTCGCCCGCGATCTCCTGCGAGAAGCGCGTGCACCGCTGGCACAGGACACAGCGCTCGCGGTCGAGCAGGATCGTCGTCGAGACCGCGATCGGCTTGGGGAACGTGCGCTTGACGTCGACGAACCGGCTCGTCGCGCGGCCGTTGCTCATCGCCTGGTTCTGGAGCGGGCACTCGCCGCCCTTGTCGCACACCGGGCAGTCGAGCGGGTGGTTGATGAGCAGCAGCTCCATGATCCCGTGCTGCGCCTTGTCGGCCACCGGGCTCGTGCGCTGGGTCTTGACCACCATGCCGGGGGTTGCCTCGAGCGTGCACGACGCCTGCGGCTTCGGCATGGGCCGGACGTTGCCCTCGCGGTCCGGCGTCGCCACCTCGACGAGGCACTGGCGGCACGCGCCCGCGGGCTCCAGCAGCGGGTGGTCGCAGAACCGCGGGATCTGGATCCCGATCTGCTCGGCCGCGCGGATCACGAGCGTGCCCTTCGGCACCGACATCTCGACGTCGTCGATCGTGAACGTCACGTGGTCCGCGGGGACCGGGGGCTTGGCCGCGCCACCCGCGGGGACGGCCGCTGAGCCGGTGCCCGGGGCGGGGGTCGTGGTCGTCATCAGTGCACTCCTGCCGTCAGGACGCGGGCCGGGCGGGGCGTGTAGTCGAAGAGGGCCGAGGCCGACGGGTCGAACGGGCAGCGGTGCTCCGCGATGTGCGCCTCGTACTCGTCGCGGAAGAGCTCGATGCTGCTCGTCACGGGCGACGTGGCGCCGTCGCCGAGCGCGCAGAACGCGCGGCCCAGGATGTTGTCGCACGTGTCGAGGAGCAGGTCGAGGTCGGACTCCGTGCCCTGGCCCGCCTCGATGCGCGCCAGGACCTGCTTCATCCAGTACGTGCCCTCGCGGCACGGCGTGCACTTGCCGCACGACTCGTGCGCGTAGAAGTCCGTCCACCGGCTCACGGCGCGCACGACGCACGTCGTCTCGTCGAAGAGCTGGAGCGCACGCGTGCCGAGCATCGAGCCCGCCGCCGCGACCGACTCGTAGTCGAGGGGCGTGTCGAGGTGGGCGTCCGTGAACAGCGGCGTCGACGAGCCGCCCGGCGTCCAGAACTTCAGCGCCTTGCCGCCGCGCATCCCGCCCGCGAGGTCGAGGAGCTCGCGCAGCGTCGTGCCGAGCGGCGCCTCGTACTGGCCGGGGCGCGTCACGTGACCGGACAGGGAGAACAGGCCGAACCCGGCCGAGCGCTCCGTGCCCATCGACGTGAACCAGTCCGCGCCGCGCGCGACGATCGACGGCACGCTCGCGATGGACTCCACGTTGTTGACGACCGTCGGGCGCGCGTACAGGCCCGCGACCGCGGGGAACGGCGGCTTGAGCCGCGGCTGCCCGCGCCGTCCCTCGAGCGAGTCGAGCAGCGCCGTCTCCTCGCCGCAGATGTACGCGCCCGCACCGGCGTGGACCGTGACGTCGAGGTCGAACCCCGAGCCCTGGACGTTCTTGCCCAGATAGCCGGCCTCGTACGCCTCCTCGACCGCGCGCAGCAGCCGGCGGTACACGTGGAGCACCTCGCCACGCACGTAGATGAACGCGTGGTCGCACCCGATCGCGTACGACGTGATCGCGACGCCCTCGACGAGCGCCTGCGGGCTCGCGAGCATGAGCGGGATGTCCTTGCACGTGCCCGGCTCGGACTCGTCCGCGTTGACCACGAGGTAGCGCGGGCCGCCGTCGGGCGCGGGCAGGAAGCCCCACTTCATGCCCGTCGGGAAGCCCGCGCCGCCGCGGCCGCGCAGGCCCGACGCCTTGACCGTCGCGACGACGTCCGCCGGGTCCTGGGCGAGCGCCGCGCGCAGGCCCTCGTAGCCGCCGCGGTCCACGTAGGACGCCAGCGTCCAGGACCGGTCCGCGTCCCACGTGTCCGACAGGACGGGGGTCAGCGGGTCCGGGGTCGGTCGGGCCACGGTGCCCTGCTGCTCGCTCATGCGTCCGCTCCCTTCGACGGGTCGGGCTTGGTGCCAGGAGACTCGGCCTTGCCGCCGGGGTCGACGTCGGCGTCGGTCGTCGGCTTCCGCTCGGCGCTCGACTGCTCGCCGCCGGTGACGGGCTTCTCCGGGGCGCCCGTGCCCGCGCCGGCGTCCGGCCCGCCTGCCGACGTGGTGGGTGCGGTCCAGCCCTGCTCACGCGCGAGGCGGAGGCCGGCGAGGGTCGGCTCGCCGGCGCCGACGCCCTCGTCCGCGCGGCCGTCGGGGAAGCCCGCGAGGACCCGGCTCATCTGCTTGAAGGTGCACACGCTCGCGGCGCCGCGCGTCGGGGCGACGGCCTCGCCCGCACGGAGGCGGTCGACGACGTCGGTCGCCGAGCCGGGCGTCTGGTTGTCGAAGAACTCCCAGTTGACCATCATGACCGGCGCGTAGTCGCAGGCCGCGTTGCACTCCACGCGCTCGAGCGTGATCGCGCCGTCCTCGGTCGTCTCGTCGTGCCCGACGCCGAGGTGGTCCGACAGCTCGTCGAAGATCGCGTCGCCGCCCATGATCGCGCACAGCGTGTTCGTGCAGACGCCCACGGTGTACGTCCCGTTGGGGTGGCGCTTGTACTGCGTGTAGAACGTCGCGACGGCCGAGACCTCGGCCGCGGTGAGGCCGAGCTGCTCCGCGCAGAACAGGATGCCGTCGCGCGAGACGTAGCCGTCCTCGGACTGCACGAGGTGCAGCATCGGCAGCAGCGCCGACCGGGACTCGGGGTAGCGGGCGACGATCTGCGCGGCGTCGGCGGCGAGGCGAGCCGTCGTCTCCGCGTCGTACCCGGGGCGCGGCCCGCCGGCGGGCGTGCCGTTCGTCGCAGGTCCGGCGTCGATGGTCATCGGTCCACCCCTCCCAGCACGGGGTCCAGGGAGGCGACGGCGACCACGACGTCGGCCACCTGGCCGCCCTCGCACATCGCCGCCACGGCCTGGAGGTTGTTGAACGACGGGTCGCGGAAGTGCGCCCGGTAGGGGCGCGTGCCGCCGTCGGAGACGAGGTGCACCCCGAGCTCGCCGCGCGGGTGCTCCACGGTCTGCCACGCCTGCCCCACCGGGACGCGGAAGCCCTCGGTGACGAGCTTGAAGTGGTGGATCAGGGCCTCCATGGAGGTGCCCATGATCTCCTTGATGTGCTCGAGCGAGTTGCCCTGGCCGTCGCTCCCGATCGCGAGCTGCGCCGGCCACGCGATCTTGCGGTCGCCCACCATGACGGGCTGCCCGGCCGTCCTCTCGAGGCGCTCGAGGCACTGCTCGACGATGTGCAGCGACTGGTAGCACTCCTCGAGCCGCAGCACCACGCGGTCGTAGCAGTCGGCACCGGTCGCGGTCGGGACGTCGAAGTCGTACGTCTCGTAGCCGCAGTACGGGTCGGACTTGCGCACGTCGTACGGGTGGCCCGTGGAGCGCAGCACCGGCCCGGTGACGCCGAGCGCCATGCAGCCCGCGAGGCTGAGGTGCCCGACCCCGACGAGGCGGCCCTTGAAGATCGGGTTGGCGAGCATGAGGTCGCCGAGCTGGCCGAGGTACCGCCGGATGAGCGGGTCGGCCGCGCGCACCTGCTCGACGAGGTCTGGCGGGACGTCCTGCGCGACCCCGCCGGGGCGCACGTACGCGTTGTTCATGCGCAGGCCCGTCACGGCCTCGAAGATCCGCAGGATCTCCTCGCGCGCGGTGAACGCGATGGTCATGACGGTCGTCGCGCCCATCTCGTTGCCGCCGGTGCCCAGGCACACGAGGTGGGACGCGATCCGGTTGAGCTCCATCATGAGCACCCGGATGACGCTGGCCCGCTCGGGCACGTCGTCCGTGATGCCGAGCAGCTTCTCGACCGCGAGGCAGTACGCCGTCTCCTGGAACAGCGGCGCGAGGTAGTCCATGCGGGTGCAGAACGTGACGCCCTGCGTCCACGTCCGGTACTCCATGTTCTTCTCGATGCCGGTGTGCAGGTAGCCGATGCCGCAGCGCGCCTCGGTGACCGTCTCGCCGTCGATCTCGAGCATGAGGCGGAGCACGCCGTGCGTGGACGGGTGCTGCGGGCCCATGTTGACGACGATGCGCTCCTCGCCGAGCGCGGCCGCAGCGACGGCGCTCTCCGCGATGTCGGCCCAGTCGCCGCCCGACGCCTCGAAGCTCGGGACGCCGTCGTCGAAGTCGCCGACGGGCGGGCGGGTCGAGTGCGGGGCGGCGCCGGGGGCGCCGGTGGTGTGCGTGCTCACGAGTACGACCTCCTCGTGTCGGGCGGGGGCACGGTCGCGCCCTTGTACTCGACGGGGATCCCGCCGAGCGGGTAGTCCTTGCGCTGCGGGTGGCCCGGCCAGTCGTCGGGCATCTCGATGCGCGCGAGCGACGGGTGGCCGTCGAAGACGATGCCGAAGAAGTCCCACGTCTCGCGCTCGTGCCAGTCGTTCGTCGGGTAGACGGACGTCGTGGTCGGCACGTGCGGGTCGGCGTCGGGCACCGACACCTCGAGGCGCAGACGACGTCCGTGCGTGATCGACGTGAGGTGGTACACGGCGTGCAGCTCGCGGCCGACGTCGTGCGGGAAGTGCACGCCGCTCACGCCCAGGCTCAGCTCGAACCGCAGGTCCTGGTCGTCGCGCAGCGCGCGGCACACGTCGACGAGGTGGTCGCGGTGCACGTGGATCGTCAGCTCGGCGTGCGCGCCGGGCGGGTCCACCACGACGCGCTCCACCGCGGCCTCGAACCGCGTGCCGCCCTCGGCGAGCACCTCCGCGAGGACGTCGACGACCTCGTCGAACCAGCCGCCGTACGGCCGCGGGCTCGCCCCGGGCATCGCGACGGGCTGGACGAGCCCCCCGTAGCCGGACGTGTCGCCCGAGCCGTGGACGCCGAACATGCCCTCGCGCACCTCGACGACCTCGAGCGTGCGCGGAGCGCTCGCCCCCGTCACGAGGTCGCCGGACCGCGGGCCGTTGACCTCCTCGGGCTGCGGCACGGGCGTGCCGCCGCCCGTCTTCTCGTCCGTCACCGCAGCAGCCCCTTCATCTGGAACGTGGGCGTCGCCTCGAGCGCCGCCGCCTCGGCGGCGCGCGCCGCCTCCTTGCGGTTCACGCCGAGCGGCTCGTGCTGGATCTGGTCGTGCAGCGCGAGGATCGCGTTGATGAGCATCTCCGGCCGCGGCGGGCAGCCCGGGAGGTAGATGTCCACGGGCACGATGTGGTCGACGCCCTGCACGATCGCGTAGTTGTTGAACATGCCGCCGCTGGACGCGCACACGCCCATCGACAGCACCCACTTGGGCTCGCTCATCTGGTCGTAGACCTGCCGCACGACCGGCGCCATCTTCTGGCTCACGCGCCCGGCCACGATCATGAGGTCCGCCTGGCGCGGGGAGGCCCGGAAGACCTCCATGCCGAAGCGCGAGAGGTCGAACCGCGAGGCGCCGGCGGCCATCATCTCGATCGCGCAGCACGCCAGTCCGAACGTCACGGGCCAGAGCGACGCCTTGCGCAGGTACCCCGCGAGGTCCTCGATCGTGGTCAGCAAGAAGCCCGAGGGAGCTTCCTCGATCCCCATGGTGTTCTCCTAGTTCTCTCGCCGGTGCCCGCTGGCGCGGACGGTCGGTCGCCCGCTCAGTCCCACTCGAGACCACCCCGGCGCCACTCGTAGACGAACGGGACGGTGATGAGCGCGAGGAACGCGAGCATCGCGACGAGGCCGAAGGTCGCGAGCGTCGCGAAGTCGACCGCCCACGGGTAGAGGAAGACGACCTCGATGTCGAAGACGATGAACGTCATGGCGACGAGGTAGTACTTGATCGGGAAGCGCCCGCCGCCGATCGCGTGGGGCGTGGGCTCGATGCCGCACTCGTAGGCGTCGAGCTTGGCGCGGTTGTAGCGCTTGGGGCCGATGACCGCGCTCGCGGCCACGCCGCCGAGAGCCAGCACGGCGGCCACGCCCATGAGGACGAGAAGCGGAACGTACGGGTTGGTCATCGCGTACTCCTCGAGTGGGGGCTCGGGACGGGAACGCCCGAGCGGTGCCCGGGAAGACCTGTGGGTGGTGCGAGTGCCCGCGTCGTTGCGGGCCCACCTCGGGGGCTCATGACGAGGGCACCACCCTCGTCAGCCCCGCGATGACGCGGTCGACCCAGTCGCCGCCGCGGGGCTCGTAGCAGTCGGACAGGAGCTTGAGGACGAACCGCATGACGACCGGGCGCGGGAGCCCGTAGCGCGTGCAGATCCGCATGATCTCGGGGTGCTCGATGAGCTTCACGAAGTACCGGCCGAGCGTGTAGTAGCCACCGAGCTCGCGGCGCATGATCCGCGGGTACGTCTGGAGCGCGCGCTCGCGGCCGCCGTCGGTGAGCCGCACGCGCGACTGGGCGACGACGTCGGCCGTCGCCCGCCCGGCCTGCATCGCGTAGGCGATGCCCTCGCCGTTGAACGGGCTGACCATGCCGCCCGAGTCGCCCACGAGCAGCACGCCGCGCGTGTAGAGCGGGGACCGGTTGAAGCCCATGGGGAGCGCCGCGCCGCGCACGGGGGCGAGCTGGTTCTCCTCGGTGAACTCCCACTCCGCGGGCGCGTTGCGCATCCACGTGGCGAAGAGGTCCTTGTAGTCGACGTTCGCGGCGGACTGGCGCGCCGGCGTCGAGCTCACCGAGCCGAGCCCGACGTTCGCCGTGCCGTCCCCGAGCGAGAAGATCCAGCCGTAGCCGGGCAGCAGGTTGGACTCGCGCGGCTTGCCGTCCCACAGCTCGAGGTGGGACTCCATCCACGGGTCGTCGTGGCGCGGGGTGCGGAAGTACGTGCGGACGGCGACGCCGATCGGGCGGTCCTCGCGCCGCGCGAGGCCGAGCGCGAGCGCGAAGCGCGACGAGACGCCGTCGGCCGCGACGACGACGGGCGCGCGGTAGGTGACCTCGTCGCCCGCGCGCCGACCCTTGTCGTCCACGGGCCGGGCGGTGACGCCGACGACGCGCCCGGTGCGCTCGTCGAGCACGGGGCCCGTGACCGCGGTGCGCTCGAGGAGCTTGGCCCCCGTGCGCTGGGCGTGCTCGGCGAGCGTGCGGTCGAACGAGTGGCGGGCACGGGCCATGCCGTAGCTCGGGTACGACGCGAGGTCGGGCCACGCGAGCTCCCACGAGCGGCCGCTCGCGACGACGCGCAGGCCCTGGTTCCGGATCCAGCCGTCCTCGGCGCGCGTCGGCACGCCCATGCGCACGAGCTCGGCGACCGCGCGCGGCGTCAGGCCGTCGCCGCAGATCTTGTCGCGCGGGAACGACGACTTCTCCAGCAGCAGGACGCTCAGCCCGGCGGCGGCGCAGTAGTGGGCCGCCGCGGAGCCGGCCGGACCCGCGCCCACGACGATGACGTCGGCGTCGTCGAGCCTCGCGCCCACCGTGCTCACCTCACCGTCCGGTCGTCGGGACACCTCGTGGTGGTCCACCGTCACCCGGGTCGGGACACGGCGCACCCACTGTCCTTGTGAAGTCGGTCACAATGGACATCGCCACTCTAGTCACTCCCGGCGCGGGATGTGTAGCAAGGCGACCCTTCCCTGGGAGATCCTGTGACGAAGGTCCTCCCCTGCGACGACTCCCGACCCTGTGGCTCGGGACCGCCGGGCAAGGGGGCCGGAGCGGCGATGGCCTAGCCTCCCCGCGCTGCCCCGGGTCGCGCGGCGAGCTGCCGGCTCGCGTCGCCGCAGGTCAGCGACCTCCGGACGACGCCGCCCGCGTTCGTCCGAGCCGAGCGAGCACCACACCGGCCGCGGCCGCGAGTGCCGCGGCGGTCGCGAGCCACCACCCGTCGACCCCGGTGCGCGCCAGCCCGGGACCGGTCGACGGGGGCTCCTCCCCCGCTGCGGGAGGCGGGGCGGGGTCCGTGACGCCCACGAGGTGCACCGTCTCCAGCACCCCGGAGACCGCGCGGCGCGTGGACGACGGCGCGTCCGCCGACATCGCGACGCTCACCTCGACCCGGCCCGCCTCGCCCGGGTCGAGGACAGGCCCCTCCCAGGTCGCGGTGACCGGTGCGGCGCCGTCCAGCCGGATGTCGAGCCACGCGCCGAGCCCCGTCCGCGGAGCCGTCGGGTCGACGTCGGGCGCGAGGCCGACGAGGGCGCGCGCCGCCGTCGGGCCGTCGTTACGGACCCACAGGTGGCGCGTGACGGTCGTCCCCGGCACGACGAGCGCGTCCGACCCGAAGAGGGACGCCGGGAGCCCGGGTGCCCACGTGGTGCCGTCGACGCTCAGCCGGAGGGCGTCCTCGTCCCCCGTCGCCGGACCCGTCGAGGTGCCCGTCGACGCACGTGTCGACGCGCCGGCCGTCGCCCCGACGGCCACCTGTCCCGGCCCGGCGAGCACGACCGCGAGCAGCACCCCGGCGAGCGCGCGTCGTGCCCTTCGTCCCGGCCCCGGCCCCCTGCTCACGGGGTCACCGCCGTGGGCCTCCGGCGCCGGGAGCGCTCGCGCAGTCCCGCCGCGACCTGCCAGGCGCCCCACCCCAGGAGCGCGGCCGCCGCGACGACGGCGACGGTGCGGCGCGCGTCGCCCGACACCGCGGAGCTCACCCACCCGAGCAGCGGGACCGCGTAGACGACCGTGCCGCGGACCTGCACGGGGCGGACGGGCTCCGGGTCGGGCGCGGCGTTGGCGTCGCCCTGCGTCGTGAGGACCCGCTCGTCGTCGGCCCCGACCCCGACGGCGACGACCCGGTGGGTGACGACCTCGGGCCGGCCCGAGGCGAGCTGGTACGTGACCACGTCGCCCGGCGCGACGCGCTCGACGTCGACCGGCCGCACGACGACCATCGTCCCGGGAGGGTAGGTCGGCCGCATCGACCCGGTGAGCACCGTGTACGGCGTCGCCCCCAGGGCGAGCGGCACGACGACCCCGACGAGCGCGAGCGCGACGGCGCACCCGAGCGCGAGCACGCCGAGCGCCCGGGCGAGCGGCCCCCGCTCTCTCGCTCCGCGCTCGCGGTGCCGACCGCCCCGCTCAGCCACAGGAGACCCCCGACAGACCGGTGCCCGCGACGAGCGCACCGCGTACCGGCACCGCGTTGCCCGGCACCGAGACCCACCCCGAGGAGTGCACGGACTGGACGCTGACCTGCAGGGTCGTACCGCCCAGCAGCAGGTCGAGGATCGACTGCAGGAGCCCGCCGAGCAGCGACTCGGTGATGACGAGCTGCGTCGCCGTGGTCTCGGTGGTCGTCGACTGACCGCCTCCCGCGATCGTGACGCGATAGCGCGCCGGGGCAGGGGCGGGCGCCGTCCACCGCACGGTCGCGCTCCGCGCGAGGTTGGTTCCCGTCGTCGTGCACGTCGTCCCGGTCGGTGCGGGGACCGTCGCCGCCGACACCGTCGTCCACAGCGATCCGCTCGCGGTCCACCACGCCACCGCCGGCCCGCCCACGAGCGCGAGCGCGACGGCCAGCGCCGCGACGACCCGGAGCCGGGCGCCGCGCGTCACGACGGCCTGCTCTCGAGCGTGACCGTCACGGCGACCTGGGCGCTCTGGCCCTGCCAGGAGCCCGGGCTCCCCGCGGGCAGCGTGTAGCGGACGCACACCTGCGTCGTCGCGCCCCGCGCGTAGGTCTGCGGGCTGAGCGTCCCGGCGGCCAGGGCCGTCCCCGTGCAGGTCGTCCCTGGGTAGAACGCGACGGTCGGCCGCACGACGCCGTCGTACGCGACCGCGAGCCGGTAGCGCCACGTCCCGTCGCCCGTGTGGTGGACGGCGATCACGCCGTCGCGCGACTGGCCGGGGGACATGCCCGCGAGGTCGGGGAACGTCTGCCACGACGTCTCGACGCCGAACGAGCCCGACCGCACCTCGGCGCCGCTGACCGTCTGCGACGCCGACCAGGTCGCCCACGCCGCGCCCGCCGAGAGCGGGAGCGCGGCGAGCGCGAGCACGACGGCGGCACGCGCGACGGTCCGGTGGCCGCCCAGGACGCGGCCCGCACCCTGGTCCGGGGCCGGACCGGGCGACCGTGCGCGGCGGGAGCGGACGATGCCCACCGCGGGCCTGTCAGAGGTGCTGCTCGAGCGTGAACGTCAGGCTCGAGAGGTTCACCACGGAGCTCGTCGCGACCTGGTCGGGCGTGGCCGCGTCGAACGTCAGCGTGACGTCGGCGTCGACCGCCGGGTACGCGGCCGTCGACGGCGCGACCTCGTACGTCCCGTCACCATTGGCGGTGGCCCACGCCGGCGGGCCGTCGAGCACGAACGCCACGTCGAGCGCGTCGACGAGCGCCGGGTCGCCCGTGAGCGTGTCCGTGCCCGAGACCGCGAGGGTCGACTGGAGCGAGTCGCCGATCGCGGTCACGGTGATCGGCTGGCTCAGCGCCAGCACGTCGCCCGGGACGATCCGGACCGCCGTCACGTCCGCGACCGTCGTCCCGTTGAGCGTCCAGGCCGCGGTGCCCAGCGCGAGGTCCAGGTCGCCGGAGCTGATGTCCCCCGCCTCGGCGACGGCCTGCGAGTCGGACCACAGCGCGTAGGTCCCGGCCCCTCCGAGGAGGAGGAGCGCCCCCGCCCCGATCGCCAGCGCTCCCTTGGTCAGGCGTTCCATGTCGTGCCCCCGTCGTGCCGCGCGCGGGCCCCCGTTGGCCGCGCTCGTCCCTCGACGGTAGGTCGGGCACGGCGGACCGTCCTGCCCAGCCGTCGGGCGGGCCGGGTGAATTCGGCGTCGGCCGCTGAGACGACGGCGACGGCGTCAGGCGGGTCGCGTGCCCCGGTGGAGCGCGACGATCCCGCCGGAGAGGTTGCGGTAAGCGACCTTCTCCCAGCCCGCGCGGAGCAGGAGCCGGCCGAGCCCGACCTGGTCGGGCCAGGCCGCGATGGACTCCGCGAGGTACTCGTACGAGCCGCCCTCGCGCGTCACCGCGGCGGCGATGCGCGGCAGCGCCTGCACGAGGTACTCCTGGTAGACGACGCGGAACGGGGCCCACGTCGGGGTCGAGAACTCACAGATCACGACCCGTCCGCCCGGGCGGACGACGCGCAGCATCTCGCGCAGCGCGCCCTCGGTGTCGACGACGTTGCGCAGCCCGAACGAGATCGTCACGGCGTCGAACGTGCCGTCCGCGAACGGCAGGCGCGTCGCGTCACCGGCGACGAACGGCAGGTCGGGCCGGCGCTCCTTGCCGACCTGGAGCATGCCGAACGAGAAGTCGCACGGCACGACGCGCACCCCGTCGTCGGCGAACGGCTCGGAGGACGTCCCGGTCCCGGCCGCGAGGTCGAGGACCTTCTCCCCCGGCAGCGCGCCGACCGCACGGACCGTCGCCCGGCGCCAGGCACGGTCCTGGCCGAGCGACAGGAGGTCGTTCGTCAGGTCGTAGCGCGAGGCGATCCCGTCGAACATCGACGCGACCTCGGAGGGCTTCTTGTCCAGGTTGGCACGGGGCATGCCGCCCATGCTTCCACGTCCCCGCACCGCAGGGCGCACCCGCGTGCGCGGCTTACGCTGGGAGGCGATGACTGCAGAACCGTCGGCCACGGCCGCACAGCCCCACCCTCTGGTCGTGAGGACCACCCGGATCCCCGACCTGCCCGGCGGTCTGGACGCCCTCGTCGACCTCCTGCCCGACGCGCGGCCCCTCGCCTGGGTGCGCCGCGGCGACGGGATCGTGGGCTGGGGCGAGGCGCTGCGCCTCGAGACGTGGGGCCCCGGCCGGTTCGCCGACGCGGAGGCCGCGTGGCACGAGACGCTCGCGCGCGCCGTCGTGCGGGACGAGGTGGGGCTGCCCGGGACGGGACCGGTCGCGTTCGGCTCGTTCGCGTTCGACGACTCCGCCCCCGGCGACGACGCCCACGACCCGGTCCGCGCGGGCGGCGTGCTCGTCGTGCCGCGCGTCGTCGTCGGCCGGCGCGACGGGCAGTCGTGGCTCACGACCGTCGACACCGCGGGCTCGCTCTCGTCCTCCCCGACCGACGCGCTGCGCCGTACGCCCCGCGCGCCCGTCACGTCGCCCGGCGAGGTGGCGTGGCACGACGGCGCGCTGCGGGCCGACGACTGGGCGGCCGTCGTGGCGGAGGGGGTCGAGCGCATCCGCTCGGGCGCGCTCGAGAAGGTGGTCCTGGCGCGCGACGTCGTCGCGCACACCGCCGAGCCCGTGGACCCGCGCTGGCTGCTCTCCCGGCTCGCCTCGGCGTACGAGGCGTGCTGGACGTTCTCCGTCGACGGCCTCGTGGGTGCGACGCCCGAGCTCCTGGTCCGCAGCGAGAAGGGGCTCGTCACGTCGCGCGTGCTCGCGGGGACGATCCGCCGCGGCGGGCTGTCCGACGACGAGGCGCTCCTCCGGGCCGCCCAGCTCGCCCGGTCGTCGAAGGACCTCGAGGAGCACGAGTACGCCGTGCGGTCCGTCGCGCAGGCGCTCGCCCCGTTCTGCTCGTCGATGAACGTGCCCGACGCGCCGTTCGTGCTGCACCTGCCGAACGTCATGCACCTCGCGTCGGACGTGACCGCGGTCCTCGCGCGCGGTGCCGTCTCCCCGGGCTCGTCGGGCGGGGCGGCGGGGCCGACGAGCCTCGCGCTCGCCGCGGCCCTGCACCCGTCGGCGGCCGTGTGCGGCACGCCGACGAGCGTCGCGCGCGAGCTGATCCGCGAGATCGAGGGCATGGACCGCGGCCGGTACGCCGGGCCGGTCGGGTGGCTCGGCGCGGACGGCGACGGCGAGTGGGGCATCGCGCTGCGCTCGGCCGAGCTCTCGGCCGCCGACCCCCGGTCGGTGCGGCTGTTCGCGGGGTGCGGGATCGTCGCCGCGTCCGACCCGACGGCGGAGGTCGCCGAGTCGGAGGCGAAGCTCGAGCCGATGCGCTACGCCCTCGGCGGGTCCTGACGGCGCACCGGCCGAGCGCCGGGGTGCCGAACGTCACCCACGCCGACTCCCGACCGCCACCCGGGACGCCCCGACCGGGGCGCGGCCGCGCTGCTAGGTTCGGGAGGTGTCCGAATCCTCCCAGATCTCCGTCTCCCGCCCCAGCGTCCCGTCCGGCGTGCTCGTCCGCCGGGCCGTCGTCGCGGACCGTGACGACGTGTGGCCGCTCGTCCTCGAGCTGCCCCGCCACGACCCCGAGCGCGAGGCGTTCGAACGGTCCTTCGGGCCCCTGCTCGCCGCGCTCGACACGTACTTCGCGGTGGCGGAGCTGCCCGACCGTGGCGTCGTGGGGTATCTGCTCGCGAACCGGCACCTGACCTTCGCGTCCAGCGGCGTCGTCTGCCGGGTCGAGGAGGTCGCCGTCCTCCCGTCGCTCCGACGCCAGGGCATCGGCCGCCTCCTCCTCGAGAGCGCCGAGGAGTGGGCGGCCGAGGTGGGCGCGCGCCGCGTCGGCCTCGCCTCCGGTCTCTCCAAGGAGTTCTACGTCTCCGGCGGCTACGCCGAGACCGCCGGCTTCTTCACCAAGCGCGTGGAGGCGGCGGCCTCGCCCGCCTCGTCGGGCGGCGAGGCGCCGTGGGCGCCGAGCGCCGCGGCCACCGACTGAGCGGTCGCCACCGACGACGAGCGGCCGGCACGGGATCCGTGCCGGCCGCTCGGTGCGGTGCCCCGACCGCAGGGGGACGTCCGCGGTCCGGCCACCCGCCCGCCGCGGTCAGAGGTCGCGGCGGGACGTGGCGCGGGGTGCGGGTCGCGCGTGCCGGCACGACGACCCGCCCCCCGCAGATCGTGGGTGCCCCTCGCGGGGGCGCCCGTCAGGGTCAGCCCTGGCCGCCGAAGAACCAGTCGAACGGGTTCGGCACGTTGCCCGGGTCGGTCGGGTCGGTCTGCTGATCCTGGTCGCCGCCCTGCTCGCCACCCTGGTCACCCTGGCCGGGGAGCTGACCCTGGCCGTCCTGGCCGGGGAGCTGGCCCTGGCCGTCCTGGGACCCCTGGCCCGTGGTCTCGTCGTCCGCGGGGCGCGTCGCGAGCGTCACGTCGAGCTCGGTCGTCTTCCCGTCGCGCACGACGGTCAGCGTGGACTTCGCGCCCGCCGCGCGCTCGCGGACGAACGCGGTGAGCGACTCGGCGCCCCCGACGGCGTGGCCGTCGATCTCGACGATCACGTCACCGGACCGGATGCCGGCCTCGGCGGCCGGCGACCCGTCGGTCACCTCCTGGACCTCGGCGCCCCGGCGCGTGACGCCGTCCGCGGTCGCGGTCGCGTCGGCGAGCGTCACCCCGAGGAACGCGTGCTCGGCGGTGCCGTTCTCGATGAGCTGCTGCCCGATCGACTTCGCGAGGTTCACCGGGATGGCGAACCCGAGCCCGATCGAGCCGGACTGGGTGCCGCCGCCCGAGAGCGTCGCGATCGACGACGTGATGCCGATGACACGACCCTGCGCGTCGAACAGCGGACCACCCGAGTTGCCGGGGTTGATCGCGGCGTCGATCTGGATCGCGTTGGTCACGACGGACGTGCCGCCGTCCTCGCCGGACGCGGACACCGGGCGGTCGACGGCCGACACGATGCCGGTGGTCGCCGTGTTCGCGAGGCCGAGCGGGTTGCCGACCGCGAGGACGGACTCGCCGACGCTCACGTCGTCGGAGTCGCCGAGCGTCGCGGGCTGGAGGTCGTCCGGCGCGTCGACGAGCTGCACGACGGCGAGGTCGGTCGCCGGGTCGAGCCCGACGATCTTCGCCTCGAAGAGGCGCCCGTCGCTGAGCGTCACCTGGACGGTGTCGTTCTCCGCGCCGGACACGACGTGGTTGTTGGTCACGACGTGGCCCTGGTCGTCGATGATGACGCCCGACCCCTCGGCGCCGCCCTGCGAGGTCTGCACCTGGATCGCGACGACCGAGGGAGCGACGGCCTTCGTCACGGCCTCCCAGTCGGGGTTCTGCGACGACGAGTCGGAGACGGGCGCGGCCGTGTTCTCCTGGTGCTGGCCGACGTCCGCGAGCGACGCCGAGTCCTGGTCGGCGCCGAACGCACCGGTGAGGCCGGCCGTGCCGACGCTCGCGAGGACCGCGGCCGCGGCGGCCGCGCTCACGACCGGCACCCACGTGCGCCGGCGCTTCGGGCTGTCCGCCGCGCCCTGCTCGGTCGGGACCGGCGGCGCGGGCGGCGGCCCGAAGCTGCCGGACGGCGCGTGCGGCCCGGCCTGCGCGGGGCGTGCGTACGGGTTGGGCATCGGCATCGCCGCAGTGTGCGCCGTGGGGGCGGGCTGCGGCGTCGAGAGGTGCTGCACGTGCTGCGGCGCGCCGAGCGGCTGCGTCGGGTGCGTCGTCGGGTGCGCCGTGGTCGGCGGGAGCGGCTGGGTCGCGGCGACGGGGGCCAGCGGCTGCGTGGGCGTCCCGGCAGGCGTCTCGGCAGCGACCGACGCGGCACGCTCGGCGGCCGCGGGCGTCGTCGCGGCTGCGGGCGTCGTCGCGGCGGGAGCGGCGGCCGGCGTCGACGCGGGCGCGTCGGGGGCCGGCGTGGTGGGGGTGGGCTCCGTGCCCGGGGTGTTCGTCATGGTGGGCCTCCTCGGTTCTGCCCACTACTTCACACCGCCGCGCTTGAACGAGGCTTGAACGAGCCTGGGAGTTCGCTGCGAGTTTTGACGCGTCGTCAGCGGTCCGCCACGAGCGTCGCGCGGACGGCGTCACGCACCCGCTCCCCCAGGCGCAGGCCGGCCTGCCGCCGCCCGGCCCGGGGAACGCGCACCTCCAGCACCTGGACGCCGTGGCTCGGGGCCGCGAGCGCGTGCCGCAGCGAGGGGACGTCCTGCACGAGCTGGTGGTCCACGCCGTACCCGGCGCAGAGCTGGGCGAGGTTCGCCCCGTGCGGGGTCGCGAAGACCCGCTCGAACGTGCGCCCCGCCGCCTCGGACGTCTCCCCGAGCCCGCCCGGCTCGAGACCGGCGAAGATCGAGCCGCCGTCGTCGTTCACGACGACGAGCTGGAGGTCGACGTGCGGCTCGTGCGGACCGCGCAGCAGGCCGCCCGCGTCGTGGAGGAACGTGAGGTCGCCGAGCAGCGCGCGCGTGCGCCGGTGCGGGCGGGCGGTGGCCACCGCCGCGCCGAGCGCGGTGGACACGGTGCCGTCGATCCCGGCGAGGCCGCGGTTCGCGAGGACGCGCGGCGCGTCGGCGTCGAGGCCGAGCACGAGGGCCAGGTCGCGCACGGGGTTGGAGGAGCCCACCACCAGCAGGTCGTCCGGCCCGCACGATCCGACGACGGCGCGCACGACGCTCGGGCCGTCGGTCAGCGTCCCGTCGGTCGCCCCGGCGACGACCTCCACGGCCGCTGCGGACGCCGCGCGCCAGCGCGCGAGCCACCCCCGGTCGGTCGCGTGGCCCGAGGTCGGCCCGGGCGCGGGCCCTGACGGGTCCGGGACGCCCGGGCGCGGGTCGAGCCACCGCTCGGGTACCGCCGTCAGGACCGTCGACGCGTTGCGCGCGGCGTCGGGCCACGGGCCGGCGCCCGGCGCGACGACGCTCACCTCGACGTCGGGACGCCCGAGCAGGCGCTGCACGGGCCGAGAGAGCGTCGGCCGGCCGAGCACGACGACGTGCTCCACGCCGTCCACGAGCTCGTCCACCCCGAGCACGAGCGCGTGCGCGACGACCAAGTTCGGGCCGCCGGCCGCCCCCGACGACGGCTCCGCGAGCAGGGGCCAGCCGCGCGCCTCGGCGAGGTCGCGCGCGACGCGGCCCGCCCCGTCGCCCGCGACGACGACGGTCCGCGCGCCGGGGGCGGGCACCGCGACAGCCGCGACCGGAGCGCCGAGGAGCGCGGTGCCGTCGTGCGGCTCGGAGCCCGACGGCACGGGCGGCACCGCGGAGGGCAGCACGACGGCCGAGCGGACACCGCGCGGGTCGGGACCCGGCGTGGCGAGCGCGTCGATGCCGGCCGCGACACCGGGGACGAGGGGTTCGCGGTACGCGAGGTCGAGGTGGACCGGGCCGGGGTGCCCCGAGCGCGCGCCGACCGCCTCGGCGAGCGCACGCGTCGCGACGGCGAGGAGGTCGCGCACCTCGCCCGGGCGGCCGTCGGGAGCGGGGACGTCCGCGGCGAACCGCACCGCCGCGCCGAAGATCCCGGCCTGGTGCGTCGTCTGGTTCGCGCCCGTGCCGCGCAGCTCGTGCGGTCGGTCGGCGGTGAGGAGCACGAGCGGGACGCCCGCGTGGTGCGCCTCGAGCACCGCGGGGTGGAGGTTCGCGACGGCCGTCCCGGACGTCGTGACGACCGCGACGGGCCGGGGCAGCGCGACGCCGCCGTGCACGACCGGCCCCGCGCCGCGCGAGAGGCCGACGGCGAGGAAGCCGGCCGCGCGCTCGTCGACCCGGACGTGCAGCGTGAGGTGCCCGAGGTCCGACGCGGCCGCGAGCGCGTAGGCGAGCGGCGCGCTGCGCGACCCTGGCGCGAGGACGACGTCCGCGACACCCTCGTGCAGCAGCCGGTGCACGAGCGCGAACGCGCTGCGCACCGCGGGCGGCTGCGCGTCCAGGCCGTCGAGCAGAGCGTCGAGGTCCGAGCCGCCGGGCGGCGTCCCGGCGCCCGGGCCGGGCGGGGTCCCGAGCGCGCTCATCGCGCACCTCCCGCGAGCACCAGGCCCGAGACACGGTCGAGCCGTTCGCGCCAGCGGCGGTCGGTCTCGTCGTCGGGCGCGGTGGCCGCGAGCGCCGCGGCGGAGGGCTCGGGGCGGACGACGGGCAGCGCGCCGTCGACGGGCACGAGCGGCGGGTCGGCCACGTCGGCGACGAAGAGGTTCACGGTCGCGAGCCCGCACGCGTAGGGCAGCTCGGGGAGCGCGGCCGCGAGCGCGACGCCCGCGGCGATGCCCACGGACGACTCGAGTGCGGACGACACGACGACGGGCAGGCCGACCTGCTCGGCGAGGTCGAGGCACGCGCGCACGCCGCCGAGCGGCTGCACCTTGAGCACCACGACGTCCGCGGCGTCGGCGCGCACCACCGCGAGCGGGTCCGCGGCCCGGCGGATCGACTCGTCGGCGGCGACCGGCACCGCGGTGTCGCCCCGCTGCCCGCGCCGCACGGCGGCGAGCCCCGCGACGTCGGCGCACGGCTGCTCGACGTACTCGAGCCCGCCCGCCGCGCGGTCGAGCGCAGGGAGCCGGCGCAGCGCCTCGTCCACGTCCCACGCCCCGTTGGCGTCGACGCGCACGCGCCCACCCGGGCCGAGCGCGTCGCGCACGGCCTCGAGGCGCGCGACCTCGGCGTCGAGGGGTTCGAGCGCGCCGTCGGGCCGGCGCTGCGCGACCTTGACCTTCGCGGTGCGGCACCCCCCGGACGCGGCGACGAGCTCGCGCGCGCGGTCGGGCCCGACGGCCGGCACGGTGACGTTGACGGGGACGCGGTCGCGGACGGCGCCCGGCCAGCCCTGGTGCGCGGCCTCGTGCGCCGCGCGCCACCAGGGCGCGGACTCCGCGTCGTCGTAGTCCCAGAACGGGGAGAACTCGCCCCACCCGGCCTCCCCGCGCAGCAGCACGCCGTCGCGTGCGTCGAGCCCGCGGAACCGCGTGGTCAGGGGGGTGCGGTAGACGACGGTCTCGAGAGGGTCGGGCACGCGTTCCAGGCTAGGCCACCGCGGCCAGTCCCACGTCGCCGGCGCTGGGCCGTCAGATCGCGCGCGAGCGGCCCACGAGCTCGCCGACGAGCTGCACGGCGAGCGCGCGCACGTCGCGCCCCTCGCTCAGCGCGCTCACCGCGGCGCCGTCCACCACGGCGATGAGCAGCGCGGGCGGAACGCCCGCGAGGCCGCGCACCGCGAGGAGCTGCCCGACGGCGTCGTCGAGGCCCTGCCGGCCCTCGCCGTAGGCCCGGGCGAGCGCGGGATAGCGGCCCGCACCCACGAGGTGCTCGTAGAAGCCGCGCAGCTCGCTCTCGCCCCCGGGCGGCAGGACCGCGTCGACGAGCACGTGCGCGTCCTCGCGCGCGCGGTCACCACCTCGCGCGGCTCGCTCGGCCGCGCCGCGCGCGTGGGCCGCCCACCCGGCGACGACGACCTCGCCGGCCGCGCCGATGAGGTCGTCGAGGCCGGTGAAGTAGTACGTCGTGGCGGCGAGCGGGACGTCGGCCCGGGACGCGACGGCGCGGTGGGTCACCGATGCCGGGCCCTCCTGGAGGATGAGGTCCGCGGCGGCGCGGACGATCGCGTCACGGCGCGCTACCCCGCGCGCCTGGCGGCGCGGTGCGGGCCGCGGGTCGACGGTCTCGGTCGGCATGGGTGTCAGTGCCCTCCCCCGGAGAGGTTGAGCCCGACGACCCCCGCGACGATCAGCACGAGGGAGATCACCTTGAGGACCGTGACGGGCTCGTCGAACAGGACGACGGCGAGGACGGCGGTGAGCGAGGCACCGATCCCTACCCAGACACCGTAGGCCACGCCGACGGGCAAGGACTTCAGGGCGATGCTCAGGCCGACCATGCTCAGGACGAGCATGACGACGAACGCGACGCTCGGCCAGAGCTTGGTGAAGCCGTGCGACGCCTTGAGGCTCAGGGCCCAGCCGGCCTCGAGCATGCCAGAGAGGATGAGGACGATCCATGCCATGGGGAGACTCCCTCGGGTCGACGCACCGGGTGGCAGGGCCCGCCGTCGTGCGCAGAACTGGTACTAACGTACCAGTTATCGGCCACGGGTCAAGGCCGCAGCCCGCAGCACGTCCGCGACGACCCCGACGCCGCCGTCGCGCACGCGTGCGGTGCCGACCACCACCCCCGCCTCGCGGCGGTCCACCCCCGTCCCGCTGAGGGGCTCGGCCGGCACCCCGACCGCGTGCAGACCGTCGACCGCGGCGCGCTCGGCCGCCGCCCCGGGCAGCGGCACGACGAGGTGCAGCCCGGCGGCGACCCCGCCCACCTCCACCCCCGGCAGGGCGCGTGCGAGCGCGTCGAGCAGCAGGCGCCGCCGCCGCTGGTACACGAGCCGGGCCCGGCGCAGGTGCCGCTGGTAGGCGCCCGATCCCAGCAGCGCCGCGAGCGCCGCCTGCTCGGGCACCGAGGTCCCGAGGTCCGCGTGCCGCTTCGCCTCCACCAGCGGCCCGACGACGCGCGGCGGCGCCACGACCCAGCCGAGCCGCAGCGCGGGCGAGAGCAGCTTGGACACCGAGCCGAGCAGCACCACGCGCTCGGGGTCCAGGGCCTGCACGGAGGCCACCGGCTGCCGGTCGTACCGCAGCTCGGCGTCATAGTCGTCCTCGAGCACGAGGCGGTCCCCCGCGGCCGCCCACGCGAGCAGCGCGCGCCGTCGCGCGGGCCCGAGGACGACCGCGAGCGGGAACTGGTGGGCGGGCGTCACGAGGACGGCGCGCGCGTCGTCGGGCAGCAGGTCCGTGCGCAGGCCGTCGGCGTCCACGGGCACGCCGACCGTCCGCAGGCCGGCGTCGTGCAGCAGCTCGAGCGCCCCGCGCGACGACGGGTCCTCGACGGCCACCGCCACCCGCCCCGTGGGGCCGGGGCCCGCGACCCTTCCCGTGGCGAGCAGCCGGGCGAGGAGGGAGAGCGCCTGCGCGACCCCGCTCACCACGACCACGTCGTCCGCCGCGACGTGAGCCCCCCGCGCGCGCCGCAGGTGGACCGCGAGCGCCTCGCGCAGCGCCGGCAGCCCCTGCGGGTCGGGATAGCCCAGGTCCGCGTCGGCGAGGCCCCGCACGCCGTCGCGCACGGCGCGCGCCCACGCGGCGCGGGGGAAGAGCGCGGGGTCGGGCGTGCCGACGCTCACGGGCCGTGCCCCGGGCACCAGGTCACGCCCGGCGCCAGACCCGGTACCGGGCTCGACGCCGGGTGCCGCACCGGTCGGGCGGGGCGCCGCCGCACCCGCACCGCCCGACGGCGGCGCGGGCAGCGCCGCGACGACCACCCCCGAGCGGGGCCGGGACACGAGCAACCCCTCGCCGACGAGCACGTCGACGGCGGTGGTCACGGTGCCGCGCGAGACGCCGAGCGCCGCCGCCGCGTCGCGGCTCGAGGGGAGCACGGCGCCCGCCTCGAGCCGGCCGTCCACCACGGCCGCGCGCAGACCGGCGTGGAGCCACCGGCCGACGTCACGGCCCGGTCGCGGCCCGAGGGCGAGCAGCAGCGCGTCGGGCTCGATCCGGGTCGCCATCTGGCCCAGTGAACCAGGCACGATCTGGACCTGCACCCTGGTCCAGACCCGACCCTACGGTCGGCGCATGGCCCTCGCCCCCCGCCCCTCCCACGGCGCCCCGTCCGACGACGGCGGCCGTGCGCCCGACCGCCCCGACCCGGCGCGGTCCGGCGACCTCCGGTGCGCCCTCGGCATGATGATCGTCGGCTCGTCGTTCGTCGCGTCCGCCGCCCTCGCCGACTTCCCGGTCCTCGGCGGGCAGGCCGCGCGCTACGCCGTCGCGGCGCTCGTCCTGCTCGCCGTCCTCGCCGCGCGGCGCGTGCCGTGGGTCCTGCCGTCGCCGCGCGCGCTGCTGCGCCTGACCGCGCTCGCGGCGACCGGTCTCGTGGGGTTCAGCGTCCTCGTCGTCGAGAGCGCGGGCCGCGCGGACCCCTCGCTCGTCGGGGCGGTCGTCGGCGCCTCGCCCGTCGTGCTCGCCGCGGCCGCCGCGCTCCGGGCACGCCGCGTCGCGGTCCGGACGCTCGCGGCGGCGGTCGTGGTGACGGCCGGCGTCGTGGTCGTCGAGGGCGGCGGCTCCGGGGACCCGGTCGGCGTCGCGCTCGCGCTCGGGGCGCTCGCGTGCGAGGTGTGCTTCTCGCTGCTCGCCGTGCCGCTCCTGCCGACGCTCGGCGCGCTGCGCGTCTCCGCGTACGCGTGCGTCCTGGCCGTCCCCCAGCTCGCCGTGCTCGGCCTCGTCCGGCAGCGCGTCACCGGGCAGCCGTTCCTCGCCGTGCCCGACGCCGCCGAGCTCGCCGCGCTCGCCTACCTCGCCGTCGTCGTCACGGCCGTGGCGTTCCTGCTCTGGTACTCCGGGCTGGCCGCGATCGGCCCCGCGCGGGCCGGCCTGTTCGCGGGCCTCCTGCCCGTCGCGGCGCTCGCGACCTCGGTCGCCCTCGGGTTCGAGGCGCTCGACGCCCGCTCCCTGGTCGGGACGCTCGTCGTCGGCGCCGGCCTCGTCCTCGGCCTCGCGGCGCCGCGGCGTGACGGCACCGCCCCGGCGTCCGAGCCCCACGCCGACGAGCGGGCCCCCGCGCCGGGCGCGTCCCTCGCCCCGCAGCGGCTACCGTGACGACCGTGAGCAGCACCGAACCCACCCCCGCCGTGCCCGCCGACGACC